>JBAYRG010000100.1:0-9479 GCA_041676805.1 Proteiniphilum sp. | reverse complement strand
CTTCAAATAGCTTTGGATTTGCCATCCTTTCCACCCTGTTATTCAAAAATAGGATATACAGTATTGTCGTATTTATATGGGCTACAATCATGGCCTATTCACGTATCTATTTAGGGGTGCATTTCGTGTCGGATATTATTGGAGGGATGACAGCTGGTATATTGATAGGATACTGTGTTTACCGTTTATATTACTTTGTAGCTAAAAAACTTTCTCAAAAAGATATACGCTATTTACCTCCGGGATATTCTGTTTATCACACAAACATTTTATCCCTCGTCATCATCGGTTATACTCTTCTGCTCGCCCTTTTCAGTACGATTATTGTAAGTTGATATATCGATATCTTTTCCTGTCTGTTGGAATTGCAAAGAGAACGAAAGGTTTTCTTACATATTGTTTTACACATTAAAATGTTGTATATTTGCATTATAAACTATAAAGTTATAAGGCTATGTACAGAAAAATATTTATATCTCCCGAGGGTGATATCCAAATTTCGATACCCCGCAATTGGTATGGAAGAAATGTGGAAGTCATAGCATTTCCTGTAGCAGAAGAGCAGATAGAAAAAATACCTCCACGAAAAGTATCGGAAGCAAGGAAGAAACGTGAAGAGATGAACAGGCGATATTCGATGGATTTAAGCAATTTCAAGTTCAATCGTGATGAAGCCAATAATTATGAAGAATAAAAAAATAGCAATCGACACTAACGTACTCATCTACACACGAGATAGGGCCGATAGCAGCAAATACAGGAAAGCCTTGGATATTCTTGATATGGCTCCTGTTGTTTCATCTCAAGTTGCATTGGAATACATGAATGTCGTTAGACGACTGTTCAAGATAACAAAAAAGGAATGTATGTCTGTTTGTTTGTCTGATATTGAAGATTGTGCTTTTCATCCTGTTGCATTTTCCACTTTACGGTTGGCGGAAAGTCTTGTTATTAGTTACGATTTCCAACTCTTCGATAGTATTGTTGTAGCTTCAGCACTCGAAACCGATTGTAAAATTCTCTATTCCGAAGATTTTCAACATGGACAAATAATTGAAAAACAACTAAAAATAGTCAATCCGTTCTTATAGCTATTCATTTATACGGAGAGAGTAAAAAATCTGCAATCCGGATACAAAAAGATCCGAAAAACCTCCCACTATAATTTTCTACTATCCGATGAAGATCCTGATTATTGAAGATGAACAAAATATCAGTTCGTTCATAGAACGCGGATTAAATATAAGCGGCTATGAGACGGAAATATGTAATAATGGCTTGCAGGCATGGGAGAAGTTGCAGACTGCTGTTTTCGACCTGATCATCGCAGATATAATGATGCCTTTCATGTCGGGTTTGGAACTTTGCAAGGCCTATCGCCAGAAATTTGATTATGCTACTCCCGTTATCTTGCTTACCGCCTTGTCGACAACCGAGGATATTGTAAAAGGTCTTAATGCAGGTGCAGACGATTATATCACAAAACCATTCAAGCTAGTAGAGTTGGAAGCGCGGATCAAGGCATTGTTGCGTCGATCAAATATCCACAATGAAAAGCAAGATGGTGAAATTTTACAGTTTTCCGACTTGAAACTGGATATACGCACAAAGCAGGCAATAAGAAATGGTAAAACTATTCATCTTACGGCGAAAGAGTATCTGCTTCTTGAATGTTTCATGCAAAATCCCAACAGGGTGTTATCACGCCGCACGCTGCTTGAAAACGTTTGGGATATAAATTTTAATACCAATACCAACGTTGTGGATGTATATGTCAATTATATCCGCAATAAAATTCAACCGGAAGGAGCAGGAAAACTGATACATACCGTCATCGGGTTAGGGTATATCTTGAAAGAAGAGGGATGAAGATAAAAACAAAATTGGCACTGTTATACACATCAATTACGGTCGGGATATTAGTGGTCGTATTTGTGCTTGTATATCTGCTCACCTCAAAAAATATTGACAACAACTACTACACCCTTCTGTTCGACAAGGCGCTTATCACCGCCCAGAAGCACTTTGAGAAAGACGAGCTCAACCAGTATGCCTACCAGAAAATTCTCGATACCTATCAAACACTATTGCCTGAGACATCGGAGAGGGTGATTATTGCCAACAATAGGCAAAAGGCGACATTGGAATTGGAAGCCATTCTCGACAGCCGGCAAATAAAGGAGCTTTTCGACAACTATCAAGTCAAATTCGAGATGGGCGACCTGAGCGGGGTAGGCATATATTACCCCGATAACGAAGGCAATTTTATCATTATCGTTACCGCCAAGAATATCCAGGGTGATTACCTGAAAAACTCGTTAAAGACAATACTCGTTTCCATTCTGTTTATCAGTAGTGTCCTTATCTTCGGATTACTCTGGTGGAATGCTCAGATAATCACCAAGCCCTTGCAGGAGATTGTAAGCCGCATGCAAGAGATAACCCCGAAGGAGTTGCATCTGCGGTTAAAAGAAAGGAGAGGGAATGATGAGCTGGCACAGACCATCAATTACTTCAACCAGATGATAGAACGGCTGGAAATTAGTTTCAATTCGCAAAAAACGTTTATTGCCAATGCTTCGCATGAACTGAAAAATCCACTTACCGCTATAATGGGAGAATGTGAGGTGATGCAGCTCAAACAATTTACACCGGACGAGTACAAGGCTTCCATACAGCGGATAGAGAGCGAGATAGAGCGGCTGAATATACTGGTCAATAATCTGTTCCGGTTGGCGCAGACCGACTTGGATATTTCGGAATCGGGAAAAGAACGGCTCAACGTAGTAGAAGAATTACAATCGACCGTCCAAAATTTTGAATATTCAAAATACAAAGGGCGTATCCTGTTCATAAAAGAAGATACTCCCTTTTACATCCAATCCAATAGCTATCTGTTGTTTGTGGCGCTACAAAATATCATTGACAATGCCTGTAAATATTCCGATAATACCGTTACCGTCCGTACCGTACATACCAAAAAGGGCTTTCAAATCATGGTGACCGACGATGGAATAGGCATACCTCTGGACGAACATGAAAAGATTTTCGATACCTTTTACAGGGCAAGCAATACACGTAATTACAAAGGAGCAGGAATAGGATTGTCTCTGGCGCATAAAATATTGATGCTTTCCGGTGCCGATATTCAAATATCTTCTGTCGAAAACGAAGGTACAACCATTTCAATTATCTGGAAAAACAGTTTCTAATCCAATTCTAATCCCGCTTTAATTCTCTTCTAATACGGGCAATCTATTTTTGCATGAAATTTTAGATTGCAAAGATGAAGATAGCGTTTCGACCATTGTTTTTTTGTATTATACTCTCTTTTTTTACGATCGCTGTTTTTGCGCAGCATCGGGAAACGCTGAGATATACTCCTGCCCAAATCGAGGCATTATTTCTCGAACAGAATCTACAACTAATCGCGGAGAAGATGCACATCAGCATCGCCGATGCTGAAACTGCGCAGGCTAAACTGTGGGACAATCCCGAGTTGTCGGTTGGTTCGGTGAACTTCTGGGGTAACCGGGAGCAGAGGGAAGGATTGGATATGCACTCGTTTCCGAGGAACACCCAATTCAGCGTCGAGCTTAGCCAACTTGTCCAGACCGCCCGTAAACGGAGCAAACTTGTCAACCTGACAAAAGTCTCCAAAGAGATGGCCATTGAAGAATTTGAGGAGGTATTGCGAGGATTGAAAGCGGAGTTACGGCAATTAATCGGCGAACTGGATTACCTGCAATCGTACAGCGGTGTATTGTCAGACCAGCAAAAATCGCTGGAACGGATGATTGTCGCCTATAAGAAACAGGCGGCGCAGGGAAATGTCGCGAAAACCGAACTGGTCAGGCTGCAATCGGAACTGTTGAAGCTGGAAAGCGAGATAAACGATACACGGGGCGCTTTCAACGAACAACAAAAGAATCTCAAAGCATTGCTCAATGTGTCTCCATACATGAAAATCGAGATAGAACCGGCCATTGACGATATGCCCAATCCTTATCCCGGTTGGTTAGACTCACTGTTCGAGATAGCTTTCGCGTCACGCCCCGACCTGCGACAAGGAGAATTACAAACCCGGTTTTACGAAAAGTCACTGGTGTACGAAAAATCGCAACGAATCCCCGATATCACCCTAAGTGCCAGCTACGACCGCTACGGTGGTATCTGGAAAGATTTTGTAGGAATTGGAATCAGTTTCGACCTCCCTGTCCTACACAGGAACCAGGGCAATATCAAAGTCGCCCGGATCGGCCTCGAACAAAGCCGCCACCTCGTGCAGCAACAAAAGAACAAGGCCTTGCACGAGATTACGGAAGCCTTCGACAACTACACGCAGGCGTACCACTTCCATCAAAAAATCACGGACAACAAACTCTTATCCGAATTGGACAAGATGTACGAGCTATATACGAAAAACCTGCTCAACAGGAATATCAGCATGCTGGAGTATATCGATTTTATGGAATCGCACCGGAGTAACAAGCAAACCATCCTCTCCGCCCGCAAAAACAAGTATATATCGTTCAGCGAACTCCAATACAGCACAAACTCCGACCTGAAATAGAAATAAAAATCGTATGATAATAAAAAAAATAATACACTGTTTTTTCCTTCTTTTGCTTTTCTGTTCCTGCTCGGGAAACCGGACAGAGAATGGTGAAACCCGCCCGGAAATCAATCCCGACTTTCTGTCGACAGTGAAAACCGTGAAAGCGACACTCGACACCCGGAAAGAGACACTCTCCCTCAGTGGAAAGGTGGAATACGACCCGGACAGGGTGATTCATTTTTTCCCGTTAATCAGCGGGGTAGTGGACAAAGTCTATTTCTCGATGGGTGACAAGGTGGCGAAAGGGCAAACGCTTATGGACATCCGTAGCGCCGATTTGTCTGCGTTGCAGAACGAATTGGTTTCGTTGCAGGCGGAAATCCGCGTGGTGGAAAGGGAACTGAAAACCGCCCGGGAGATGTTTGCCGACGATATGGTGTCGGAAAGGGAACTGATGGAAGCCGAATCAAAACTCAAGCAGACGCAAGCCTCGCTGGCAAGGGTGCAAAGCGATATGCAGCTTTTCGGATCCAACAAAGGGGGCACGATTTTTTCGCTGAAAGCGCCCGCATCCGGTTATGTCGTCTCTAAGAACGTAGCCTCCGGTAGTACAGTATCGTCGGGAGATGAGGCGCTGTTTACCATCGCCGACCTTTCCTCTGTCTGGGTCATGGCCAATGTTTATGCCGGAAACCTGCAATTCGTAAGGGAAGGAATGGCGGTGCACTTCACCACGTTATCTTATCCCGGTGAAATATTTGAAGCCAAAATCGACCGTCTGTCGCAGGTTTTCGATCCTGAGGACAAGGTGTTGAAAGCGAGAATTGTCATGCCCAACAAGGAATTGAGGCTGAAACCGGAAATGCCGGTCGTGATAAACTTACAGAACGAAGCGGACGAACAAGCGGTCGCCATCCCGTCGGACGCGCTGGTCTTTGACGACAACCGTTATTTTGTCATCATAAAAAACGGTGAAGAAGATTTCCAGATAAAGGAGGTCGGTTTGCTGGGACACAATGAAAAAACTTCCTACGTCCGTTCCGGCATATCGGAAGGGGACGAGGTGGTTGTCTCGGGACAGTTGCTTATTTACTTAGCACTTAACGGGAAATAACTATGTACAAGTTTGTTGAAAACATCATCGCTTTCTCGCTCAGGAACCATGTGCTCATCCTGTTTCTTACCGCCTTGTTATTTGTGGCGGGAATCATCTCTTTCCTCAACACGCCGATAGAGGCCTATCCCGACGTTACCAACACTCGTGTGCGGGTGATCACCCAGTGGCCCGGACGAAGTGCCGAGGAGGTGGAGAAATTCGTTACCCTGCCCATTATGCGGGAGATGAATACCATTCCTCGCAAAACGGATGTACGCTCCACTTCGCTGTTCGGCTTGTCGGTGGTTACCGTTATCTTTGAAGATGATGTAGATGATTTTTTCGCGCAGCAATACTCTTCGAACCGGATACAAGGGCTTTCATTGCCGGACGGGGCGGAAGCCTCCATCGAACCACCGTCGGGTGCCACAGGCGAGATATACCGCTATGTGATCAAAAGTGACCTGCCCATCCGTGAAGTAACGGCTATTAACGAATGGGTCATCGAGCGGGAATTGCTCTCCGTACCCGGTGTGGCCAGCATCAATACTTTCGGCGGTGAGGAAAAGATTTTCGAGATAAAGGTAAATCCGGTCGAATTGGCCAACTACGGCCTATCTCCTCTGGAGGTGTATGAAGCTGTTTCAAACAGCAATATCAACGTAGGGGGAGACATCATACAAAAGGGAAGCCAGGCGTTTGTCGTGCGGGGTGTCGGGCTGCTCGAAAGCATCGAGGACATTGATAATATCCTGATTGAAGTAAAGGGGAGTACTCCCATCCGTGTAAAGCAGGTGGCTACGGTGGATATATCGTCTAAACCGCGCTTGGGGCAAGTGGGGCTCGATGACGAGGAAGACTTGGTACAGGGAATCGTGGTCATGCTCCGCGGACAGAATCCGGGGGAAGTCATCAGGAACCTAAAAGATAAAATAGCCGAACTGAACGAGCACCTCTTGCCCGAAAATGTGAGGATAGAACCTTTTCTCGACCGTACCACGCTGGTCAATGCCACGGTCAATACAGTAATGAAAAACCTACTGGAAGGGATTGTACTCGTCTCCATTGTCGTGTTCCTGTTCCTTTTCAACTGGCGCACGACACTTATCGTTTCTATGGTCATCCCGCTCTCGTTCCTGTTCGCCATGATTATGTTGCGGATACAGGGACTTCCCGCCAACCTGATATCGTTGGGCGCACTGGACTTCGGACTGTTGCTGGAAGGGACGCTGGTAATTGTTGAAGTAGTCTTTGTTGCCGCGGTGAAACGTTCCGAAAAATTGGGCATACGCTATCCGAAAAGCGCCAAATCCGGCCTGATAAAGAAAAGCGCGGGGAGCGTCGCCCCCCATATATTCTTTGCCCAGATTATTCTGATGGTGGCATTGATTCCTATTTTCTCATTCCAGAAAGTGGAGGGGAAAATGTTTTCACCGCTGGCTTTCACCTTGGGATATGCCCTTTTGGGATCGTTGATTTTATCATTGACCTACGTCCCTGTGATGTGCAAGATGATGCTCAACAAACCGCTTAGGGAAAGATCAAATGCTGTCAGCCGATTTTTTATTGACAATATTTATCGTGTGTATACATTTAGTTGCCGGTACCGGAAGGAGGCTATTGCCGGATTTTGTATCTTGCTGCTTGCGTGTACCGTCCGTTTCTTGTTCTGGGGGACAGAGTTTATCCCGAGTATGAACGAGGGAGCCATCTATATCAGGGCCACCCTGCCCAATAGTGTCAATCTGGATGAATCGGTAGCGATAACCCTGGAGATGAAGGAGAAGATACGCGCATTCGATGAGGTGCAGTTTGTACTCTCACAGACGGGAAGGCCTAATGACGGAACTGATGCGACCGGTTTTTTCAACATCGAGTTTCACACCCAGTTGAAACCCGATAAGGAGTGGAATCGTAAGATAAAAAAAGAGGAATTGATCTCGGAGATAAAAGAGACAATAGATATTTATCCGGGCGTCATCCTTGGGTTTAGTCAGCCTATTCAGGATAATGTGGAGGAATACGTTGCCGGTGTAAAAAGTGCCCTGGTCATCAAGATTTTCGGAAACGACCTGCATCAGCTGGAAGAGTTGGCTGAACAGACGGTCGTCACCATTCAGGATATTCAGGGCGTGGAAGATGTAAATCTCTTCCGGAGTATTGGCCTGCCCGAACTTCAAATATAACTGGATGAATCGAAAATGGCCCGCTATGCCGTCTCGATGGCCGATGCGCAGTCGGTGGCAGAGATGGCTATCGGCGGAAAGGCCGCCACCCAGTTCTACGAGGGTGAGCGCATCTTTGACGTGCGCCTGCGTTTCCAAAAAGAGTACCGTGATAACGAAGATAAAATCGGCAACATTCTCATTCCCACGATGGATGGGAAATATGTCCCGCTGAAAGAGATTGCCGATATAAAATTTATCACTGGGCCTACCTTTATCTACCGTGAGGGTAGCAACCGCTACGTGGGGGTCGGGTTCAGCATACGCAACCGCGATTTGGGTTCCACCATCGCGGAGGCACAAGAAAAGGTGGGCAAAAATGTACAGTTAAATCCGGGAAACAGAATGGAATGGGCGGGTGAATTTGAAAGCCAGCAGCGTGCCACCAAACGGCTGCTGGTGATTGTGCCGTCGGTACTCGTATTGATACTGTTCTTGTTATACCTCAATTTCGGAACGGTAAAAGATACGCTTATCGCCGCCAGCGCCATGCCTTACGCTTTTATCGGCGGATTTATCTCCCTTTGGGTTACGGGGACGGTTTTCGGTATCTCGGCTGGAGTAGGTTTTATCATCCTTTTCGGTATCACGGCCATTAACAGCATACTCCTTATCTCTCTTATGAAACAGCAGATGCAAGGCTCCCGGAACCTCAGGCTGGCGATAGACGAAGCCGTCAGTGAGCGGATACGCCCGATTTTGATGGTTGCCCTGATGGGATCGATGGGATTGCTCCCCGCTGCACTCTCTTCGGGTATGGGTTCCGAAATACAAAAACCGCTGGCGATTATGATTGTAGGAGGTATACTTCTTTGCATGATACTCTCATTCACGGTACTGCCGCAAGTATTCTATTTTGCGTACAGGAGGGATAAGAGGTTAAAAAAGTGAGTATTAATGATTATGATGAAGTCCTTTTTCCCTTTTTCGCCATTATCATTCTGGGAATAACAATTATTTCCTGTTCTTCCATTCGAGACACCATGCGCCCATTGCCAACTTTTTCTCTGAACTATCGGACAAACCTGAAATTCGTTCGATTACCATGCAAAATCTGTTACAACACACATCGGATATCAAATTCTCGAAAGAAATGTTCAATCCGTGGTCGGACAATGCAAAGTTCTACTATACGGAAAATCTTCGAAAACGGAGGCAAAATGACCTATGGTTATAACATGGGGTACGGGTTACACCTACCCTTTTGTCAAAACTTTCATTATGCTTGCGGAAATATGAGACAAGAGTTTCCTGTCCAAAGGCCATACCGAGTAGTGCGGATTTGACATTCTCCACGGCTACTTTCATTTTGACGGCTTGCTGTTCTTCGTAGTGTGTCAGGGCGGATGCCCGGTAAGCATCCAATTGTTCGTTGATTTCGGCAGCCAGATGGTTTTTCCCGGTAGCACGAAAAAAATGGTTACCTTTGATTGAAATTAGAAGAAAAACGAGTGTTCTTTGACAGTGAAGGCCTTATTTTGTCCTTCGGTATTCTGCTAATATCTATAAAATTTTTATTACTTTTGTCATAGTTTTCAAATTGCTTTTTTCAAATTATATTTAGAGTCAAATAATTATTTTTCAGAAGATTATCAATAAT
>JBAYRG010000099.1:0-9530 GCA_041676805.1 Proteiniphilum sp. | reverse complement strand
GTACGTCGTATATCGCTCGCCGAAAAACTACGTAAACTGCCGCTTTCTTATTTCGGAGAGAAAAACCTGTCCGATCTTACCTCAACGGTCATGCAGGACGCTACCGACCTGGAACATACCTTTTCACACGCTGTCCCGCAATTAGTGGGTTCATTTGTCACGTTGATATTGGCGATGATCGGGCTCGGCTTTATGAATTGGCAACTGGCACTCGCCGTCTTTTGGGTCGTTCCCGTAGCCTTGACCGTTCTCTGGATCACCAAGAAGATGCAGACGAGAGAGCATCAGACGAGTTATTTGCAAAAACGTGCGGTTACCGAGAAAATTCAGGAAGGGATCCAGCAAATCCAGGAGATCAAGTCATACGGACAGGAAGAAACATATCTTCATGAGCTGTCGAATGAACAAGAGCGGTTTGAGAAAGGGCAAATCAAAGGAGAATTACTTATCGGTGTGATCATTAACACCGTGCACGCCCTTATCAAGTTGGGAATACCCACGCTGATACTGGTCGGAACGACCTTGCTGCTCACCGGTAAGGTAGATTTCCTGACATATCTGTTTTTCCTGATCCTCTCTTCCGTGATTTTTAATCCGTTGCTCAACGCATTGGAACATGGAGCAGTACTGTTTTTTCTCGATATTCGTATCAACAGGATGAACGAAATTATGAATCTGCCTGTACAAACCGGAACCGCCGATTATTATGTGAACGATTATACCATTCGTTTCGACCTTGTCGATTTTTCCTATAAAGACGATGAAGAAAAAGTATTACACGATGTCTCGTTTGAAGCTCGTCAGGGAGAAGTGACAGCATTGATCGGTCCTTCGGGCGGCGGTAAAAGTACAGCGGCCAAACTGGCTGCCCGCTTCTGGGATGTAAACAGCGGCACCATCACCCTCGGTGGTACGGATATCACTACCATCGATCCTGAAGCCTTATTGAAAAATTATTCGATTGTTTTTCAGGATGTAGTACTCTTTAACGGATCAGTGATGGACAATATCCGCATCGGTAAAAAAGATGCCAGCGACGGAGAAGTATTGTGTGCAGCGCATGCTGCCCAGTGCGATGACTTTGTACACAATCTCCCGGATGGATATCGTACCATTATCGGTGAAAATGGCAGTACGCTTTCGGGAGGAGAGCGTCAACGTATATCCATTGCCCGTGCACTGTTGAAAGATGCGCCCATCGTGTTACTCGACGAGGCGACGGCTTCGGTGGATGCCGAGAACGAAACAAAGATACAGGCAGCTATTTCGGAACTAGTCAGGGACCGTACAGTGCTGGTTATCGCTCACCGAATGCGCACGGTAGCCAATGCCGATAAAATTGTCGTACTGGAAAACGGGCATGTAGCCGAAACCGGATCTCCATCAGCACTTATAAAACAAAATGGTCTTTTTGCCCGGATGCTTCGCATGCAGTCAATTGATACGTCTATTGAACACACTAATTCTGTCTGATAGTTTCCAAAAGTCGGAGAATAGTGCATTAACCAAGCAGTTTATTAACAGGCTGTTTCGTAAAAACCTTACTTCACAGGGATTGGAGAAAATGTTAGCGCAGTGTCTGGACAAAGATTAATTAACACAACTTCTATTCTACAAATATGAACAAAAACAAAATAAACATTCACAGGAGTAAAATCCTGATCTTTACATGCTGCCTGTTATTTATGGCAACGTCGCTTACAGCCCAATCTTTATTGGGATCAATCTCCGGAACGGTATGGGACGGGGAGAACAACGAGAGGTTAACCGGGGCGTCCGTCTATATCCAATCGGCAGGAAAAGGAGTCAACACCGACGAAAAGGGAGAATTCACACTGGAACATCTGCCCGTAGGAGATTATCTGCTCACTGTTTCATTTATAGGTTATCAATCGGAGGTCCTTCCTTTTATTTTTGTTTGTTATTTTTTGACCCTTCGGCCTCCACCTGCATCAATGTTTTCCATCCGGCAACCCCGAATCGGATATAATCACCGAAGGCTTGTTGTTTCTCTTCACGTGTGAAATCGGTGTTGCGGATCATTTCCCCTATCAGCGTGACCCAGAACGAGCTGGCCAGGTGAAGGAAGAACGGGGATATATCGGTATTCAGATACGGATATCTGTCGTGCATCAGCCGCAGGTATTCCATCCCTGTTTTTGTTTGCCGCTCCACCAACGTGTCTTTGAAATGCGCCAGCGAGGAGCCTTCGGCATAGAACCACAACAGTTTGAGTTCACCCGCATATTCCTCTATCAACCCGAGGATGCTGTTCATCGTGTCGAATTGGGAAGAGGGATCGGAAAATATGCCGATGGAGAGGTTCCGTTCGCTGTTGTGTTCGCGAAAAATGGCTTCCAGTGCGTTTATCAGCGGTTGCAGGACTTTGCAGAACAGGTCGTCTTTGCTCCGGAAGTAATTATACACGTTGCCGACGGTCGTGCCCGACTGTTTGGCAATAGCGCGCATGGAGGCATCTTTAAAGCCTTTTCTGACGAATTCCGCCCTGGCGGATGTGAGTATCGTTTGTTCCACCTGCTATTCTTTTCCTCTGATACGTTGGGCTACCGACAGGCTTAGCCGGTCTTTCAATTCTTCGTCGCGAATGCCATCGATAATCTCTTCCGCGAATGCTGTCCGCAGTATTGTGCGGGCTTCCTCTTCGGGGATGCCGCGCGAACGCATGTACATCAGCACTGTTTCGTCCATCTGCCCGGTAGTCATGCCGTGCGAGCATTTCACATCGTCGGCGTATATTTCGAGCTGCGGTTTGGAGAACACCCTGCAATCCATCCCGTTCAGGAGGTTGCGGTGGTTCTGGTAAGCCATTGTCTTCTGGGCATCCTGCGCCACGTTGATCTTTCCGCTGAATGCCGCTACGGACTTGTCCGACAGCAGGTATTTGAACAACTCGTCGCTATGGCAACGGGGCACGTTGTCCCCGGCGGTTTTGTATTGGTCTATGTGGTTCAGCAGCACTGCATTCCCGGTATCTCTTTCGCCGGTATTATGTACCGTTTTCAATAAATTCCCGATGTCGGTGTGTTGATACTCTTCCATCCCGTAAGCCGGGAAGCCTGTATCCCTGAATATGCCGTAAGCAGCCTCCCTCGCCTCATTCAGAAGCGGAGAGCTTTCCCGTTCTATTTGGGCGCGTCGCGATTCGAAAAGATCCGTAAATTGTTTTATCATTGTCATCCCCGTCTATTTTAGCCAGTCATAACCTTTCTCTTCCAGTTCGAGCGCCAGTTCAGCGCCGCCGCTGCGGACGATCTGCCCGTCGTACATGACGTGCACGATATCAGGTTTCACGTAATTCAACAGTCGCTGGTAATGGGTGATCAATACGGTAGCGTTACCGGGCCGTTTCAGCTTGTTCAGCCCACTGGCGACGATGCGCAGGGCGTCGATATCGAGTCCGCTGTCCGTCTCGTCGAGGATCGACAGCCGCGGTTCGAGGATAGCCATCTGGAATATCTCATTCCGCTTTTTCTCACCGCCCGAAAATCCGTCGTTGACGGAACGGCGCATCATCTCTTTATCCATCCCGATCAGCGCTTCCTTTTCCCGCATCAATGCCAGGAATTCATCGGCAGGGATAGGTTCCTGCCCTTTGTATTTGCGATGTTCGTTCACCGCGGTACGCATGAAGTTAACCATGCTTACACCGGGAATTTCCATGGGATACTGGAAACTGAGGAACAGTCCCATCCATGCGCGTTCTTCCGGCGCCATGTCGAGCAGGTTCTCCCCCTCGAAAGCCATCTCACCTTCCGTTACCTCATATACGCCGTTCCCCGCAAGTACGGAGGCGAACGTGCTCTTACCCGATCCGTTCGGACCCATGATCGCGTGCACTTCCCCGGCATGTACCTCTAAATCGACCCCTTTCAATATCTCTTTTCCATTTATGGAAGCATGTAAGTTTTTTACCGTCAGCATTATTATAATTTTTTTATCTATCTGTGAATCTAAACCAACCTCATCCTATCTTAATCAACCTGTCCTGTCCATCTTATCCCACGCTCCCTTCGAGGCTTATCTCCAGGAGTTTTTTCGCTTCCACGGCGAACTCCATCGGGAGTTTGTTCAGTACTTCTTTGGCATAACCGTTCACGATCAGCCCGATGGCTTCTTCCGTGGGGATGCCCCGCTGGTTACAGTAGAACAGTTGGTCTTCGTTGATCTTGGAGGTGGTGGCCTCGTGTTCGAGCATGGCCGAATTATTGTCGATGTCCATGTAGGGGAATGTGTGCGCCCCGCATTTGTCGCCGATCAACAGGCTGTCGCATTGTGAATGATTGCGGGAATTGTCCGCGTTCCGGGTTACTTTCACCAGGCTGCGGAATGAATTCTGGGATATCCCGGCAGAAATACCTTTCGATACGATGCGGCTTTTCGTGTTTTTCCCAAGATGGATCATCGCTTCCCAGGTATTGCCTTACCAGGTCGGGATGTTCTTTTACCGCATCGGTAATGGAGCAGAAGATGATACCCTGTCTCGACAATTCCTCTTTAAAAGTTGTCTTTACGGAAACACTGTCCATCACTGCGTCCACCGCCACGCCGCTCAGTATTTTCCGTTCTTCCAGCGGAATGCCGAGCCTTTCGAAAGTCCTCAGCAGTTCGGGATCCACTTCGTCCATGCTTCCGGGGCCGGTTTTCCTTTTGGGTGCGGCGTAATAGACGATATCCTGGTAATCGATAGGCGGAATGGTCAGGTGCGCCCAGTCGGGCATCTTCATGGTCAGCCAGTGGCGGTAGGCATCGAGCCGGAACCGGAGCAACCAGTCAGGTTCCCCTTTCTTTTCGGAAATCGTCCGGATAATGTCTTCATTCAACCCTTTCGGAAGATATTCCGTCTCGATATCTGTATAGAATCCCTCCTTGTATTCGCTTTCCGTAACCTCTTTCAATATATCCGTTGTTTCATCTTCCATACTGTTTTCGATTAAAAATATCCATATAGCGTTCGTTCCAATTGATGGTCAATCTTCGTGATGATGCACGTGTTCGTGATGTTGCAAAAATACAGCCTCTGAACAGTGTTCACAATCCCACAAAGTTGGGATTTTATTACAGGAATGTTATTATTTGTAATCATTTTTTGTCGGTCGGTAATATATGTATATTTTGAGAATATAAGATGCGCCTCGGAAAAGTTCAAGTGTCCTTAGTTGTTTTCTACGCTCGACAGAGGTAAAACTTGTTTTAACTCTGTGCTCGCTTATCGAAAACATTCAAACAAGCTTGACTTTTCCTTCGGCTTTCACTATATTTGTAATTCAAAGTATAAAACGGAGTGATTATGCAAGTCAGAGTTACAATAGATATTACGTCGCCTGAAGGAAGGCAGATTATGGAGGAGTTGAAGCAATTCCCGGATATCGTTACCTTTGAAAGCGACCTCCCGGGCGTTGCGGAACCTGTAAAGACATATGGAACGGACATATTATCGGGTACTGATCCTTCAATAGCCAAAGAGTATATTGAAAGCGAAGTGTTTTGGGAATTAATAGAAAGTAAGAGAAAGAAATTTTGTTCAGATCATGGTATTGTATAGTCCTCAGGCCCTTGATGATTTTGATGATATTTTTGAAGGACTTTTGCATTGGCATAAGATAGAATTGAGTGACCAATTTACAATAGATTATGTGGACGAATTAAAAAAACAATGTGAAAGTATTTCTTCTATGCAAATTCATTTAAGTACAACTTACCCTGATCATAAACGTTTTGGCAAGAAGGTACATCGATATCGTCGCAACCCGAACACTACCTGGTACATTATTTACGATATAGACGATGAAAACAACATCTATATCAATAAGATCATGTCCAACTATCTGACCGTTGAAGAACAGGAATAACAGATTTGCATAAATCAAAAATAAAATAGACATGCGGAAGAGTTCTCCGATCATCCTATTGCTTCTTCTTGCCAGTCTGACCAATGCGCAAACCCCGCTGGAACGTTTTGTCAACCATCCCGCGCTGAAACATGCGTCGGTGGGTGTTTCCGTCGTGGATATGGAGAACGGCAGGAGCATCGTATCGTATGATGCCGAAAAATCGCTTACGCCGGCATCGACGATGAAGCTGGTCACTACCGCCACGGCGCTGGAAACGTTGGGCGATAACTACCGTTACAAGACCCACGTGGCGCTCGACGCCGATGATCCCTCGCGCGTCCTCGTGTTGGGATCGGGCGATCCTACGCTGGGCAGCGATGCTTTCGGGGAGAGCAGGGACGCCTTTTTCGTCAATTGCGCCGGTGCGCTGAAAAAGGCTTTGCCGGACGACAAGGAGTATTCGGTCTATGTAGTGGACGACCTGTTCGGTTATGACGGAGTTTCGCCCGGATGGACATGGATCGATATGGGTAATTACTACGCCGCGGGGGATTACGGCATCAGCATCTTCGATAACAGTTACAGGTTGTTTTTCAATACTGCCGGCACAAATGGTTGTCCGCGCATACTCCGTACGGAACCGGAGATCAAAGGACTCACTTTTCAAAATTCATTATCGCTGAATACAACCGGACGCGACAACGGTTATATCTATGGTGCACCGTTCTCATACGACCGGGAGGTGCGGGGCGATTGTACGACGGGTGTGGACTGGCTCCTCAAAATGCGGTAAGCGCCCGCTTCCTGACCGACCTCTTGGGATATATGTACAATAAGAGCGATCATTCCGCCGTGTTCTTCAATTCGCTGCCGAAAGCGGGTCAGGAAGGAACACTCCGTTATTTCCTGCGCAATACGAAGCTGGTCAACAAGGTAGTAGCCAAAAGCGGTAGTATAGGCGGGGTGCAGTGTTATGCCGGCTACCTTATCGACGGGAAGAAAAAGTATGCATTCACCGTGATGGTGAATAAGTTCGATGGAGATGATCGTCCCGAAGTGAGAAAAGGCATAGAGCAGTTTTTATTATCAATAGACGAAATTACTTTCCCCCGGTAAACATTCCCTTCCCGTAGAACTGGCAAATCCCGGAAAATAAATAAACCGATATTTTAATGAAGCATTTTTGCATTTGTAATTATGTTGTATATTTGTATTTTCATATATGGATATTGAATGGATACTTCCCAATGTAAATGTGCAATTTCTAAAAACTTAAGAAATGGACAATGACCAATCTGAAACAGTAAAACCCGTAACCATATAGGGTGAAAGGTTTTATATGGGCCAACGGGGAACCGCAGTAGGTAATCGTCCAGTCGGTCTCTAATATGCTGGCCATTACAATGGGAGAGAAGTGGCCACCCGAAGAAATGCCCAGGAGCAGATTGGTATTTATCGGTAAAAACCTTACTTCACAGGGATTGGAGAAAATGTTAGCGCAGTGTCTGGACAAAGATTTTATTTATAAAATTCAATCGTATGACAAACAATAAAAATTTTGACGTGATCATTATAGGCGGGAGTTATGCAGGACTTTCCGCCGCAATGGCATTAGGGCGTTCGTTACGAAATGTTTTAATCATCGACAGCGGTAACCCCTGCAACAGGCAAACGCCCCATTCGCATAATTTCGTTACACAGGACGGGGAAAAACCGGATGCAATTGCAGAAAAAGCCAAAACACAGGTTTTGAGTTACCACACCGTGAAATTTCACAACGACCTTGCCGTAAGCGGCAGGAAAACTGAACCTAGTTTTGAAGTTACCACGCAAACAGGTTTTATTTTTACAGCAAAGAAATTAATTTTTGCTACAGGTGTAAAAGACATAATGCCTGATATAAAAGGGTTTTCGGAATGTTGGGGAATTGGGGTTATTCATTGTCCATATTGCCACGGTTACGAAGTAAAGAATGAAAAAACAGGTATTTTAGCCAACGGATATTTTGCCTGTCACTATGCACAATTAGTGCGAAATCTTACTAAAAACCTGACCGTTTTCACTAACGGTAAGGCCGATTTTACACAGGAACAGTTAAGTAAATTTGCCAAACACAATATTCCGCTGATTGAAAAAGAAATAGCGTTCTTCAATCACGAAAACGGAAAAATCCATCAAATCGTCTTTAAGGATAATTCAACTTTTGCGCTCAAAGCCCTTTATTCACGTCCTGCATTTGAACAACATTGCAAGATCCCCGAAATGTTAGGTTGTGAACTGACGGAACAAGGGCTTATCAAAACAGATATGCTCCAGAAAACAACCGTAGACCATGTTTTTGCTTGTGGCGACAATGCAAGTCCGATGCGTTCCGTAGCTTATGCGGTTGGCGCAGGAAATATTGCCGGTGCAATGGTAAACAACGAAATGACTACAGAGGAATTTTAAAGGCTGTTTTCCGGAATATTTATTTCCGTAACTTATAAGAAAACATCTTAGTGAAAGAACAGAAATTAATTAACACAACTTCTATTCTACAAATATGAACAAAAACAAAATAAACATTCACAGGAGTAAGATCCTGATCTTTACATGCTGCCTGTTATTTATGGCAACGTCGCTTACAGCCCAATCTTTATTGGGAACAATCTCCGGAACGGTATGGGACGGGGAGAACAACGAGAGGTTAACCGGGGCGTCCTCCCGATTTTTCGACGCAGACGGTGGATAACTGGAATGGTATGCAAGTCGGGTACAGCTCCGGTGTGAGGGTGTACGGCAATGATGTCTTTGTCTTTCCTGAATTCGGCAAGGACGGAACGCAAGAACTGGTTAAATACAACTATACCTCAGCGAATACGTTGCAAAGGTCGGGAGCGCTTGCCCTGCCGCCTATGTCGGGCGCTTACGGTTTTACCCGGTACAACAGCGAGAAAGCCTATATCCCGATGTATAATTTAGGGATAATATGGATATTCAATCCCTCCACTATGACGAAAACAGGGGAAATAGACCTGACCTCCTATGCTTTTGGGGACAACAACCCCGAACCGTCTTATATGTTTGTCCGGGACGGACTGCTCTACATTCCTTTAAATCAAGGGGCCACAAACAGTATGCCTTATCCCGAGAATAAAAAATCGGAAGTCGCCATTGTGGATATCAGTACCGATGAGGTGGTCAAGGTGGTTTCCGAATCGGCGTCGGGATTGACCTTCCCTACGCGTCCTGCCTTTAAAGACATGATCTTTACCGATGAGCAAAACGACCTTTACATTGCCTGTGCCGGAGGCTTTGGCATTGACGACCGTTTCCCCGAAACAGGTTTTATCTGCATCCGTTCGGGAGAGACCGAATTCGACGAAACAGCCTCGTGGGACATCTCGCAAACAACGATACAAGGAACGAATTATACACCAGGATCACTATCGAATTGCAAATATATCGGCAACGGGAAACTCTGCGCCTATGTCACTATCAAGGAACTCGTGGATTTTAATACTATGTACACGGGAAGATATTCAATGCCGGTGCTGATCGATATGAAGGCTAAAACTGTAAAGAAGATCGACGGGATACCCATCAGCGACGGGTTCGCCATCTTTATTGACAATTACAAAGACAAGGTCGTGTTCTCGGCTTACGGCGAGACACAGGCAGGGTTCTTCCTCTATGATC
>JBAYRG010000098.1:0-9608 GCA_041676805.1 Proteiniphilum sp. | reverse complement strand
TCCCTTGAAGGTGTAAGGAATGCCGAAGATATCGAAAATGAGCCTCTGTGCGGAGGTGGGGGTGGTATGGACATCCTTGTATTTTCCTTGGAAGTGTACTTTCGCGTATGTCTCCACCTTGCGTAGCATGTCGTGCCCGGACCAGTATTTGCGTTTTTTCCTGTCTACCTGTTTCACCTTTTTACGCAATGCCGCCAGGATGATCAGCGAAACGAACGTGACGAAGACCTTGCCGCTTACCGTCCGCTCATTGTGGTTCTTCAGCCGCCTGAGGTCGAACAGGTTCTTCTCGTCGTCAAAGTATAGTTCCACGCCGTTTCTATCCCTGTATTCCTCCAGCCCTCCACGGGCCGTTTTGGCCGAGGTGGAGAGCAACACCCAGTAGCAGCTGTCGCTGTTGATGAACTCCTGTATCGCCTCGTCGTTGTAGCTGACCTTGCGTCCCCGCACCGGCGTTTCCTTGATGACAAAGTAGCGGTCATACAGCGCCTTGTGGGATTCTACCGGCTTTTCCCCGTCCAGCTCGTCCTTCAATCCCCTGAGCTTCTGCATGAAGGAGGCGATCACCTTGTCCTTCCTGGCCGGGTCGAAGTATATATGGTGCCATGTCCGACCATGTCCGGTTTTCTCGTAAACCGTTTTTCCGTAAATAAGGCTGCCGTCTTCCTCCAGGAGATGGTCGGGCCGCACCAGGGAATCCCGGTGCCGGGCGATCAGCTCCTTTTGCCAGGCTATATGGGAGGGGACCGGTATGGTGAACTTGTAACCGCCCGCCGAGAGTATCCCGAGGTTATGTTCGCTGTAAAAACCCCGGTCGCCTACGAACGTGAACTTCGGGATATCCATCTTTTTCATCATCGCCAGGACGTGGTCCAGCACCACCTTGTCGGACATGCTTCCCGGAAGTATCTGATACCATAAGGGAAGCCCGCTCCCGCACGAGGTCAGCAACGCCAGGTTGATCTGTCCGAGATGGTTTTCCCCGTCCCGGTTGTAGCCGAACTCCGCGTATGGATTGCGCTTGCCGTAGGTGCTCACGCTGGTCAGGTCGAACAGGTGGTTCCCGCCAAGAGAATGCTTTTCCGCCCATAAACGGAAGAACGTGTTGATCTTGTCCGGAGTCAGCCGGTCAAGTAATTCGGAAACCCTCTGCGAACTCAACCCCAGGTTCCCGGAACCACGCGCCCCGAGCCAGTCATCGGCGGCACTCAGCGCTTTGCCCCGGCAGAGCTGGTAGTAAGCGAGCGCCATGACCTTTTCGGCATCACCCTCACCCAGACTTTCCGCAAGAACAGGGCGGACACCCGTTTCACCCGACACCTTGTCAAGAACCAGCGTTTCACCCACCAAGGTGGTGGAAGAAATACTCCGGGGGCCCCCTCCCTCACCGGATTGTTCCCTGATCTGCTCCCGCATCCTGTAGTACTTGTTGTAGACCGGCTTGCCGTCATCCCCTTTCTTGCCGATGCACACGCGCTTGTGGGTCGAGTAGCCCTTTTCCTTGTTCCAGTACGAGAAGTCCTCATAAAGATAGACTGTCCCTTTTTTCGACTTTACTTCTATAACCTGTGTTGCCATTTCCTTTCTTTTTCAATATGGCTACAAATATAACCATATTATTTGAAATAAACAAGGAAAACACAAAATATTTTTACTATTAATCAAATAATTACGGCGAAATCTCTATAGAATGGTTATATTGGGGCGGGAATTACAGATTGTAAATATTGGAAGCCGCAAGATTTCGAAATGGATAAAAAAGCAAAATTAAGAGATAAACTAGAGATAAAACAGTTATTCTAGAGAAAGAATATTTTTTCTTTTTATTGATTTACAGAGTGTTATATTAATTAAAAGTAGAGATAAAGTAGAGATAAAAAAGAGAAAGAAATGGCAATTTAAGGGAAGGAAATCTTATTTCCACGTTGATAATCTGTACCTTCTTCTGTGGAGATTTCAAATCAACCCTTACCTCAACACCTCTTTTCCAAACAACCCTTACATAAATATAAAACACAATTAAGTAAATGTACATTATTATTTTATACACTCTTGGGCCAATAATTGTATTAGTCTACAAGGTATTGGAGTATTACGGCTTTTGGAATTATATCTCAGGTAGAAAATATGCAATAAGTGGACTTAGAAGATTGAATAGCACGTCAGGTTATCCGATATCATGGATTGGAAATGAGGGGGATGATAAGAGAGAATTCAATGCATTATTAAAACGCATTAAACGAAACACGAAGGAGGTTAAGATTAAAAATATTTTAAAAGAGGGGCATAAACCGTCTTTACTTGTTACTGGAGGAAGTCCAATATTGTTAGAGGGTATTCCAAAAGAATGGCCTCAAGAACAAACGTGTTTTTACTCTTCGAGCCATCCGGTAATAATGATGTTTGGAGTATCCAAAATCGGGAGAGGTAATGGAAAGGCCGAAAAATGTTGTGCCTTAGGAGAGTTGGAAAAATGGATTGATACCGAAAAGAGGAGATGGGACTTTTGGCTTGGGGTTATAGTTATGACAATCTTTTCAATTGCTTCGATAATATGGAGATTACAAGTACTTGGAAAAATATGAAAAAATAAACAGTTATTTTCACAGTATTCATTCTATTCCCCCAGTTTTAATGGAGAGAAGATATTTGTAAAAATAATTAATCCTTAGAAAGTTACTCTTGGAAAGTATATTCTCTTATAATGGGTCTTTGATGATAAATGTAAAAATTGTTTACCAATAGTACTAATATAATTTAGCGATATGTATATAAGTCAGTTAAGAATTAAAAATTTCAGGGTCTTCGATGAAATAGCCTTATCCCTGAATAAAGGGATTAACATCCTAATTGGAGAAAACAATTCGGGTAAGACCACGATTATCGACGCATTAAGAATATGTTTAGGATATGGTAAATCTGATACTAACATCTATATTCAGGAGTGTATGATTTCGTAAGAGAATCGACACTCTTCTGTAATGAATTAATCTCTTTCTCCTTCTTCTTATCCTTGTTAAACAGGGCAAAAGCAGCATTAACTATTGCGAGAACGGCAGATATGCAAGAAAACAATCTCATTCCACAAGAAAGGAAAGAAGCTGCAATTCCTGAAAAGCGAAATCGACCGCTGGTTGCTTTTCGACGAAGTACTACCGGAAGAACAACCCGAAGATACCACAGGATATTGATAATTTCTTTTTTGTACAAATTAAAAAGCCCAGATATCCGGGCTTTTTAATTGAGAGGTGAATATTTATATTCTGCACCTCTTATAATTACATTTACAATTCCAAATTTTAGAAAGTGGCTAAGTAAGCCGACAGGCTTTCAATATCAGAAAACTCGAATATAAAAGAGTTTTCTGTTTTCCGAACTCTTTTATGAGTGCGGCTGTCAGCAACAACAGACATCATTGAATCGACAATACCCTTCATGTTTTTTAATTTGACATTATCCCTGTTTTCGTTGACGATAGTATATACTTCATCAGCAAAAGAACGGGAGATAAACTCCACACTATTAAAATCGAGTTCAACAACACCGTCATAATTGGCTATACTGTTACGTATACGATCTGCATTCTGTCTGGAGCGAATATCTGAACCAATCAACTCCACTATTTTTATTCTCCTTTTCATAACTTTGTTGTTTTATCTTATAACATATTCTATGTAGTTAAAGTTTTGAGGAACATCAATCGGAATCCTCAATAAGACGATTGTACCCATCCAATTCATCATTTCGGGTAACTTTACATAATCGCTTCCATTGATATCATGTCGGTGGAAGGCTCCCCCGGAAAGCATAAAGAAATCTCCTTTTAAACCCTCAACAAGCATTCTTTTTGAAGTAGAAATGCCGAATCCCCTATTCTCCGTTTCAGGCAGGTCTTTTGTGGAATAACCCTCATTAGCGAGGCGTAATGCTTCCGCCTCATTACTATTTATTATATCCAAATACCTTCTTGCCTTAACGTAACTTCCAAAAACGGATATACCGTCATCAGCAATACAAATATTAATACACTTCTCCTTATGCGACAAACATTGAGAAAAAATATAACCATATTTGCCATCCGAGTGCTGGCTTATATTACAGATCAACTCTCCCAGCATATACGACAATGGAGTCTTTATTTCCCTTCCAGCATTACTTTGCACCTCTATTATATCCTGGATGATTGTTTGCATTCCATCAATATTGCTTTCGCACAAATCGAACCGGCAAAAAGGGATATATGTTTTACGTTTATAGGGATTTAATCTATTCTCTAAATCCGCAAGTTCATCGAAGCAAAGCATATCATCGAAATATATCAGTCTAAAATAATTATCGATATTTACTGATTTCTTGACTGTGATAATATTCTTTTGACTTCTATTTTTGTAAAGGATTAATGGAGCGAGAAAAAAAGGATGAAAGAATGTTGTATTACTAAAATCCCAAATCACCGTATCATCATCAATTTCCTCTGTACGATAAATGATCGAGAACATATGGTTGAATGCGCTACCTATCCTTTCGTCACGATCCACATTCGGTATAAATACAACATTGCTCATTTAAATTCTCCTGAATCTCTATTTGTTGACAAAGATATGAAAAACAACCAATTTGTTGTTACTCCTTTAATCTTTTATGATATAAATATTGGGTTTAACATCTTTGGTTTAATTACCATCCGGGATGCAACCCCTATATCTAAGTTTCTGCAGTAATTAGTTTATTTTTGTTAGGATATTTGCAGTATAACTGTAAATATCCTATCACTAGTGTCTGGTTATAAGTCAAACAAATTCAATTGTTTATTCTCATTCGGATTCATTAATTTGTAATTGTTATTTGTAAATAGTTCATTTATAGGCATTTTTTCAAAAAGAGTGAGGCTGAAAATCTGTTAAAGTCCATGACATATTCTCCCTGAAGGTCAAGTTCTTTCATAGCAATCTTAGTAAAACTATCCTTATTATCTACTTTCTTTACTCGGAATATCCGCAAGAGAAATTGAAAGATTTTCCTCATCGTCTCTTAATTCTGTAATATTGATGGTTGGGATAAAGAAACGATTGAACTTGGTGCCTTCTGTTTTAGCGTGCAAAATGCCTCTTAGTGTTCCAAGTGTAAGCACTACAAGATGGTCTGTGAAATGAGTAGGAAAGACAACATTATTATTTTCTTTGTCGATAGCACTTTCCCATGACTCTTTTTTTATTTTAAAATAACAACTTGCTCTTACTTTGAGAAAAGGGATATTGTTTTGAATAAATTTAAATCCAATAGAACAAATAATGACTTCGGCCTGAGGAATACCCAGTCTTGTTTCGAGAGAATGATGAGTTTCTTTATTTTTCTCGGCAAATGCTTCTTCTATAATGGCAAACTCTTCCGTCTTAATACCATTGATTTGAAATTGTATGGGAAATTCTTTTGTTTTCATATTAAATTGCGTCATTATAAAATTCATATGTCGCACTGACATAATGTGTTCCATTAAATGTACCGCTGTAAGCAGATGACACATTTGTATTTCTTACTCTTATTGAGTCGGCAAAAATGGCGATGTCCAATATATTCTCTAATTTGGTTATTGTTTCTGTAGTTAAGTTTTCTCCACCTTTCACTAACTTGTTGATGTATTGTGGGGAAACATTCATTTTCTCAGCCAAATCTTTTTGTGTCATTTTTTGCTCTTTAAGCGCCATGAGCACTTTAGCAGCAATACGGCTTGACCTTCGCAACCAGTCTCTGTTGGAACTGCGATAGTCAACTTCTTTCAACAGCTCGGTATTGATTGAAGTAGTAATCTTATTGAATTTTTCTCTATTTGTTTCCATATCTTTTGTTCTGATTTTACAATTTATAAGTCGAAGTATAAATAAAAACTTTCATCGGTTTCGATGCCCTGATCTTTTAACCAATCTCTTGAATATTTGAGTTGTGCAAGTTCATTTCTAGTATCCTTATGTTCTTGCATTGTTTTTGTTATTTTGATAGCTCCACCGGTAATTGCATATAAATTTTCATCAATACGGATAGCATAAATCCTCAATCATTTACAACGTCTTTTCCTTAAAGACAGAATTTTGATTTGTTCTTCGGTTTCTGATAGCGGAGCAAAACTCTTGTCTAATTCAACATTTTCATTCTTTAAAAATTTTATAAAATCCTCCAACTGCTCAAGGTCAAGCATTATATCTTCAGAGAAATCTTCAAATGAGTAACCATAGGGGGAAATGGGGCCGGCTTCAACTATTTTTCTATTCTTTTTATAGAAATTAAAAACATATTCTACATCTCTCCATTCAGACAAGATTTTGTGCAGTATATCCATGCCTTTATCTTGCTTATAGACAAAAGCTGCAAGTTTATCAGGGATAATAATACTGGCGTGAGATATATCTTTCATTTGTATTTGCCATTTTATAATCCTTGCACTTCATTGTAACATTTTACTGTATGTGGGCACAAAGATAATTGTTTTTGAAAAACAAACCTACAAGTTTATATTTATTTAATCAAAATAAACCTGAAAGTTTATATTTGTATTATGTGTTCTCCTGTTATACATTCATTTATAAGACTCTTCTTTAAGTTCGTCAACTTGCCAAGCTGCATATTAATATTTGCTACTATCCGGTCTATTTTCTCCGATTGTGCGTCTAAATAGCAGGCAATAGTTTGTTGCTCAGATAGTGGAATTTCGATCGTATTGTCGATCCTGATCTCATTTTACCGATCATACCGGTACTTACCCATCTCTTTACTCTACCTTTCCCGAATGCCTGGTATGCTTCACGCTGTGAAAGATTGTCTGAAGCGGGAGAGGTCATTTTCAACATCTGAGCCGCTCCCATCAAAGACATCTCCATAATCAGGTTTTTTAATTTATAGAGTTCCAGATTCATTCTGTTTTTTATGATTTATGATTGCAAAACTATATTATATTTTTTAAAACTACAAAGAAAAAATGTATTTAATTTATTGATTATCAAATAATCGTGTTTATTGAACACACCTGATAAAGAGTTTTTTTCCTTTTGGCTGATAGATCAGGTTTAAATATTGAAGGATTGGTAAAATAGATCACAAACTTTGTTAACAGAAAAAAGACGGATAATATTATATATCAGATATTTATGCCTTTCAAACTTCAATTTTGTTATAAATTGATTGGATACTTGCAATAACTGTCTCTATTTCCTTTTTTGTTGCTAGCTCCAATCTTTCAACATTATTTGTATCAAGCATAAAATCAAAATCCATGTGGGCGATATTTTTATTCCTTCTTTGTTTACAGAATTTAGATATAGAGATAAGCTCACTAAGATCTCCTTGAATATCATTTTTCAAATTCTGATCATTTATATAATTGGGAATAACATTCACTCCTGGCATCAAACCGAATTTGGGCCTACAAAGCGTTTTAACTTCTTAATCGTTCCGATGTTTTGTTTTTATTTGTAGAAAATATGTCTCGAGTTTATCTTATCGTGTATCGGTTTTCCCCCGCCCAATTGAGGTAGAAACGTTCTTCAGACGTATCGATATAGTTTCCTAATAAATCGTTCAGCACCTCGAAATCTACCCGTCCTTCCTTGATTACTTCGGGAAAGACTTATTTCAGTTGTCCGATGTTCTCTTGTAGCAGGTCGGCGCTTTGGTTCTCAGCTTATGGTATGTTTGTCTTTTTGTTTGTTGATCTACTTATTCATCTACTTATTTACTTATTCACTTACTTATTCACTTCTTAAATGTTTACCCTTTTCTGTTAACCTGTATTTTTGGGTAGGACTTTTGGGACTATTGGGTTGAGTGAGTTCAATTACTTCTGCCTCTAAACCCTTTTGAATGTACTCTCTCCTAAAAGTAGGACATCTGTTTTACTCCAATAATTTCCATCAATTGAGTCCGGGATATTTCACCTTTAAGAACATTGACAAGCTCTTTTACTTGATCACTTACTGGTATGGCTACTGGTACGGTTGTTGGTATGGATTCAGTACGCGTTAAATCATCGTCTCTCACTTCAATGACTGTAACCTCGAAGACTGTCATTTTATCTACATCAAAAACAGCCGGCTTATTACCGTTTTCTTTCAACACTGTTTTGAATTTATGTTGAGCTCAACATAATTTCTTCAAATGGATAAAACAACACCTTCGAATTAAAAATTTTTACGGCACCAGCTACAATGCGGTATGTTGCCAGATATGGATTTCCGTCTGTACATATCTTTTAGTAGCTATCGTAAAGAAGAGGCTCAACCTGGAGCATTCGCTCTACAATTTATTACAGATTCTTACACTACATGACAAAAAAATAAGTTACCGACATTCAGCAAATTAGTTGCTGAAAAATTTGGGGAATAGACTGATATTCGGTTTGCTACCCAAAAAAATGGGTCTCAAACTGGTCATCGACCGCACCAACTGGAAGTTCGGAGAGCAAACCATCGACATCTTCACGCTTGGCATTGCCTACCGTAATGTGACTCTCCCGCTGATGTTCACGATGCTGGACAAGAAGGGTAACTCGAGCAGTGAAGAACGGATAGCCTTGATCGACAGGTTTATACGGATTTTCGGAAAGGAATGTACCGATTGCATCATGGCCGACAGGGAGTTCGTCGGGGAGAAGTGGATCGGATACCTCAACTGCGAACGCATCAGGTATTACATCCATATCCGCAACAAACTATTGAATATTAACACAAGAAAAAAATTAATCGTTGAATTGCTGTAAATAGATTGATTAATCAATATATTTATTTATATTTGCAACCATGAAAGAAAGAAAACAGACATTAGGATTTTTACTTGGCCGGGCATCGTATGCAATGGCAGCCAATCTTAACAGTATGTTGAAACATGAGGGGATTGATCTCCCTCATTCTCAGTATGTAGTTCTCAAAGTTCTGTATGAAAAAGACGGGATAAGCCAGCAAGAACTGGCTGAACGGGTTTATAAAAATGTGGCAGCAGTTAAACGCACGCTGGATATCCTCGAAAGCAAGGGATTAGTAAAACGTGTACCCGTTACCATGAGGAAAAACAGCATCCTCATTACGGAAGAGGGGAAAAAGTTGTTGCCTCAGGTACTTGACTGCATTAAAAATTGGGAAGAAAGCATCTTGGCCGGAATTGGCAGTCGGGAATATGACACTTTTGAGAATGTGCTGAATACGATTTACAAGAATATCAAATAATTTTTTTATATATTATATTGATTAGTCAATATGTCATAATGTAATTTTTTATCGGTCAATGGATTTATCATCAAAATCATATAAAAACTGGATACTGTTTATTGCCTGTTTGTCATCGGCATTAGTGCCGTTTATGGGCTCATCTTTAAATCCTGCATTACCACAAATTGGACGTGAATCAGGATTACATAGTGTGGAGCTAAGCTGGGTACTCACTTCATATTTCCTGTCTACGGCTATCTTGCAAGTCCCTTTTGGGAGATTGGCCGATATATGGGGTAAACGTGACATATTTATTATTGGATTGGCATTATTTACGGTTTCAACTCTCCCATGTGGTTTTGTAACCAATGCTATCATGGGATCAGTGGACAAAAAGCATTACAGTATGGCATCGCC
>JBAYRG010000097.1:0-9644 GCA_041676805.1 Proteiniphilum sp. | reverse complement strand
TTGGCAATATCGAGCACCACCGGCCCCGGACGGCCACTCGACGCAATATAGAACGCTCTGGAGACTGCCCAGGCGATATCTTCGGCACGCCGTATCTGGTAAGCCCATTTAGTGATGGGTTGGGTAACACCAATCACATCGGCTTCCTGAAAAGCGTCGGATCCTAGCAAGGTGGAATTGACCTGTCCCGAGATGACGACTAACGGTGTGCTGTCCATCATCGCATCAGTGATGCCGGTGATCGCGTTGGTCGCTCCCGGACCGGATGTGACGAGGGCCACACCCACCTTTCTTGAAACTCGTGCATATCCCTGCGCTGCATGGAGCGCTCCCTGTTCATGACGCACCAGTATATGCCTGATCTTCTCCTTATGATCATACAAGGCATCAAATACCGGCATGATAGCACCACCCGGATAACCGAATATGGTATCTACTCCTTCGGCGATCAGTGAACGAATAAGTACTTCACTACCCGCAATGGTTTCCGTTTGATTAATTTTGTCCATACGCTTTTCTCTTTAAACTTAAACTTAAACCTAAAATTGTATCTCTTATATCACATATCCATATTTCTGTAACTGAATCTCTTGACTAACGATACAGCTCTTATCTTCAGTTACAAATACAACTATAATAGTTATACTATATGATTCTAACTGCTCCGAGATCAGCCGAACTGACAAAAGTGGCATAGGCTTTCAAAGCTTTCGAAATCACTCTGTCGCGCTGGGGTTTAAAGGCATTTTCTCCTTTGGCCTCCTCCAGCCGCCTTCTTTCCAGTAGCTCTTCGTCAGAAATTTTTAAATTGATAGAACGAGCGGGGATATCGATCTGAATGATGTCGCCATCGCGTACCAGCCCAATAGCGCCTCCTGCTGCCGCTTCGGGTGATATATGGCCGATGGAGAGTCCCGAAGTACCGCCCGAAAAACGCCCGTCGGTAATCAAGGCGCACTCTTTCCCCAAGTGCCGTGCTTTGATATAAGATGTGGGATAAAGCATCTCCTGCATTCCCGGTCCTCCTTTGGGGCCTTCATATACAATCACCACCACATCGCCTGCCTGTACCTCTCCGTTCAGGATGCCGGTGCAGGCATCATCCTGCGAGTGGAATACTTTGGCTGTACCACTGAATTTCCAGATACTCTCATCCACACCGGCTGTCTTCACCACGCAGCCCTTTTCGGCAATATTCCCTTTCAGGATAGCCAATCCGCCATCTTTGGTGTAGGCATGCTCCACACTGTGGATACAACCGTTCTCCCGATCAGTATCCAACTCTTTGAATTGTGCATTCTGAGAAGCCATCACAATATTGTAACGGTTACCGGGGGCGGAAGAGTAGATCCGTTTTGCCTCTTCACCCGGATTCTCATTAGTTATATCATACTCTTTCAATGCCTCAGCCAGGGTACGACCGTCGGCACGGTGCACCTGCGTATCCACCAGCCCCGCTTTGGCCAGTTCGTTCAGTATCCCCATGATACCACCGGCACGGTTTACATCCTGGATATGGTATTTTTTTGAGTTGGGTGCCACCTTGCAGATACAGGGTACACGGCGTGAAAGGGCATCGATATCGTCGAGGGTGAAATCGATTCCTCCTTCATGGGCTATGGCCAACGTATGGAGGATAGTGTTGGTAGAGCCACCCATGGCGATATCAAGCGTCATGGCGTTCAGGAACGACTTGCGGGAAGCAATATTCCTCGGCAATACCGTATCATCCCCTTCGGAATAGTACCTGTAAGCATTCTCTACGATCTGGCGGGCAGCATCGACAAACAGTTGTTTGCGATTGACATGCGTCGCCAATATGGTTCCGTTACCGGGTAAAGCCAGTCCGATCGCCTCATTGAGGCAGTTCATGGAGTTGGCTGTGAACATGCCCGAACAGGATCCGCAAGTGGGGCATGCCAACTGCTCGAGTTGTGCTACCCGCTCATCGGAGACCGACTCGTCGGCCGACTCTATCATGGCATCGATCAGGTCGATCTGTTCGTCGCCAATTTTTCCCGCTTCCATCGGTCCACCGGAGACAAAGATAGCCGGTATATTCAATCGCATGGCAGCAATCAGCATGCCCGGCGTGATCTTGTCGCAATTGCTGATGCAAACCATCGCATCGGCCTTATGGGCATTGATCATATACTCTACCGAATCGGCAATCAGGTCGCGCGAGGGTAGAGAGTACAACATACCGTCGTGCCCCATGGCAATACCGTCGTCCACAGCAATGGTATTGAACTCGGCAGCAAAGCAGCCCAATTTCTCGATCTCCGCCTTTACCATCTGTCCTATCCCGTGCAGATGGGTATGTCCTGGCACAAACTGAGTGAAAGAATTGACAATCGCGATGATCGGTTTTCCCATCTGTTCGCGTGTCATCCCGTTGGCATGCCAAAGCGCGCGGGCACCCGCCATCCGGCGTCCCTGCGTACTGGTCGCGCTGCGTAAATCGCCTTTATTTATATTTTTATTCATCTCTTTAGAATTAAGAGCCAAGAACAAACTAATGTGCTAATTAATCTATTATTCTCATTAGTCTTATTGGCATATTAGTCTTATTGGCATATTAGTCTTATTGGCATATTAGTCTTATTGGCATATTAGTCTTATTGGCATATTAGTCTTATTGACATATTAGTCTTATTGACATATTAGTCTTATTGACATATTAGTCTTATTGGCATATTAGTCTTATTGGCATATTAGTCTTATTGGCATATTAGTCTTATTGACATATTAGTCTTATTGACACATTAGTCTTATTGGCATATTGGCATATTGGCATATTAGTCTTATTGGCATATTAATTTCCCCTTCTAATAAACCGTTCAATCCACTCTCCTACTTCAGAGGTAGTGTAAGCTTTGCCACCGTCGGCGATATCTTCGGTAACGACACCTGCTTCGAGACTTGCGTTGACTGCTTCACGGATAACTGCTCCCTCTTCCATCAGGTTGAAGCCATATTCAAACATCAGGGCGGCAGAGAGGATCATGGCCAACGGATTGGCAATATTTTTACCGGTCGCTTGCGGATAGGATCCATGGATCGGCTCGAACAACGATGTATGCAACCCAACCGATGCCGAAGGGAGTAATCCCAACGATCCGGTAATCACCGAAGCTTCATCGGTAAGTATGTCGCCGAACAGATTTTCTGTCACCATCACATCGAAGCTTTTTGGCCATTGGATAATACGCATGGCGGCATTGTCCACAAAGAGGAAATCGGTCTCGATATCGGGATATTGGGGCGCGATCTCCTGAGCGATCTGGCGCCAGAGACGTGAGGTGGCAATCACATTCGCCTTATCTACTACTGTCAGTTTCTTACGGCGTTGTCCGGCAAACTTATAAGCCAGGTGTAATACCCGTTCCACCTCTTCACGGGTGTATACACAAGTGTCATAGGCAGTATTGCCATCTTCACTCCTCCCTTGGGGACGACCAAAATACATACCGCCTGTAAGTTCACGGATACAAACAAAGTCGGCACCATCCACCAGGTCGGCTCGTAACGGCGACTTATGGATCAGTGAAGGAAAAGTCATTACCGGACGGATATTGCCATAGAGTCCCAACTGCTTGCGCATGCGAAGTAATCCTTGCTCGGGACGTACTTTCGCATTAGGATCATTATCATATTTAGGATCACCGATGGCGCCGAACAATACCGCATCGCTCTGCATACAGAGTGCATGCGTTTCGGCAGGATAAGGATCACCGGTCGCATCAATGGCACAGGCACCTACAATGGCCTCTTTGTAGGTCAAAGTATGACCGAATTTCTCACATACGGCCGAACTAATATTCAGCGCCTGTTTCATAATCTCCGGACCTATTCCGTCGCCCGGCAACACAGCTATATTTAATTGCATATATTTTTATTTAGAGTAAAGAATAAAGAGTAAAGAGCAAAGAGTAAAGAGCAAAGAGCAAAGAGCAAAGAGCAAAGAGTAAAGACTATAATTGATTAGTAGATTCATTGATGTGTTGATTTGCAGATTATAATTGCCACATTCACAAATCAATCATTATCAAATCATCACATCAACTATGGTAATCTCATATAATTCACATTGGGTATATTCCCACTCTCGATCATATTCAGCATCTTCATTGTCGCCTTGATGGCGGCGACTGTCTGGTCGATATCCAGGGCGCGGGTTTTGAATACCTTCTCTTGAAACTTCCAGGTGATTACCGTCTGCACATAGGCATTGGTCTTTCCTCCGGGCGGGATCACCACCACGTAGTCAATCAGTTCCGGAGAAGGCTTATCCAGTTTTTTGTATATCTTGTACATCGCTTTGGAAAAGGCATGATATTGTCCCTCTCCGGCGGCGGTTTCCTGATATATCTCGCCTTTTATCGATATCTTTACAGTAGCCGTCGGCCGCAATCCGTCCGTAAGTGTAAGCGAATAATTAAGCATTTTGATATCTTGATTTTCGATGCCGTTCTTCAACACATCGGAAACGATATAAGGAAGTTCATCGAGGTTGACTATCTCTTTCCGATCGCCAAGCTCAATGATACGAGCCGTCACTTTGCGGGTAGACTCATCGTCGAGTTCGATACCCAATGCTTCTAGATTCTTGATGATATTGGAGCGGCCTGCATTTTTTCCCAGCGCATATTCTCGGAAGCGGCCAAACCGTTCAGGCATCAAGTTGTTGAAATAGAGATTTTTCTTTTTATCCCCATCCGCATGCACACCCGCTACCTGGGTGAAAACATTATCACCAATCACCGGCTTATTATTGGGTATTCGCACACCGGAGTAACTCTCTACCACCTTACTCACATTATAGAGCTTCGACTCATCCACATTGGTGCTTAATCGCATATGATCGTGGATAAGTGCCACCACACTGGTAATCGGCGCATTACCGGCCCGTTCACCAAGCCCGTTGACTGTGACATGCACTCCTTTCACACCTGCTTTAATGGCTTCATAAACATTGGCCACCGCCAGGTCGTAATCGTTATGGGCATGAAAATCGAAATGAAGGCTGGGATAACGGCCAATCATTTCCGAACAGAATTGTTTTGTCTCATCCGGATTGAGTACCCCCAGCGTATCAGGCAACATGAAACGGGTAACCGCCTCATCTCTCAATCCGTCCATCATCTGGAAGACATATTCTTTGGAATCGCGCATGCCATTAGACCAGTCCTCAAGGTAAAGGTTGACCGTCAGCCCCATCCGCCGCGCATGGGCAATCGTCTTTTTCACATCTGACAAATGTTCCTGCTGCGATTTGCATAATTGATAGGTGCAGTGTTTCAACGAACCTTTGCAGAGCAGATTCACCACTTTACATCCGGCATTGACAATCCATTCGAGGGAAGTGGTGCCATCCACAAATCCCAACACCTCAAGCCGGTCAATGTAACCATGTGTTTGCGCCCACTGCGCCATCTTCTTCACAGATTGAAACTCCCCTTCGGATACACGTGCGGAAGCGATCTCCACCCGGTCCACTTTCAACTCTTCGAGCAAGAGGCGTACCACACTCACCTTCTCCTGTGCCGCAAAAGATACCCCCGAGGTCTGCTCACCATCCCTAAGCGTGGTATCCATGATTTCTATTTTCCTTACTTCTCCCAAAACAACCTATGTTAATGTGATGATTTATTGATTTACTAATTTGATAATTACAATAGAGCAATGTGTCAATCCCGATAAAGCGGGACAACTTTTCCCGTTCTTCGGGAAGTAATGCCAATTTGGTAATTGGTAATTAGTAATTGGTAATTAGTAATTCCAAATCTTACTCATATACAAAAGCACGATTTCTCTCATATTCTTCAATCTTATTCCTGTTGGAAAGGAGAAAGTCAATATCGTCCAAGCCTTTCAGCAGACACTCTTTCTTATAGGGATTGATCTCAAACGATTCTACCGTGCCGGTATCACTATTTGTGATGGTTTGCTCCTCCAGATTTACTGTAACGGGGTTTTGAGGATTTCGGTTCACCGAAGTGAATAATTCACTTAGGAATTTCTCACTCACCACTACCGGCAGGATACCGTTATTGAGGGCATTGTTACGGAAGATATCGGCAAAGAAGCTCGACACGACCACTTTAAATCCGTACCCCCCGATTGCCCAAGCCGCATGTTCACGGCTACTACCGCTACCGAAATTCTTTCCCGCGACCAGCACTTCTCCCGAATAGGTCGGGTTATTCAACACAAAATCCGATTTGGGATTTCCTTCCTTGTCATAACGCCAGTCGGCAAATAGGTTATCACCAAATCCTTCCCGTGTAGTTGCCTTCAGAAAGCGCGCAGGGATAATCTGGTCGGTATCCACATTCTCAATCGGAAGTGGCACATAGGTTGATGTTATTGTTTGAAACTTTTCCATATTTTTTCAAAATTCAAAATTCAAAATTCAAGATTTTGAATTCCAGGTTATGAATCCTCGTTATCTTATCAATTATATTGGCTTATTAATCTCATTGGCACATCGGCATATTAGTCTAATTGGCATATTGAATTACGGTTCCGTAATTCTCCCGTTTACTGCGGCCGCGGCGGCCACTAACGGTCCGGCTAAGATGGTTCTAGCACCCGGTCCCTGCCGTCCCTCGAAGTTACGATTAGAGGTGGAGACCGCATATTTTCCTGCGGGGATCTTATCGTCGTTCATCGCCAAGCAGGCGGAACAGCCCGGTTGACGGAGTTGGAAGCCAGCTTCCTCCAGGATCTTGTCGAGCCCTTCCGCCTCAATCTGTTTACGCACCTGCCAACTGCCGGGTACCAACCATGCGGTTACGTTATCGGCTTTTTTCTTACCTTTCACATAGTTGGTAAATACCCTGAAGTCCTCAATACGTCCGTTGGTACAGCTACCCAGAAAGACATAGTCGATCTGTTTTCCTTCTAATTTCTCTCCGGGAGCGAATCCCATATAATTCAACGATTTCTCAAAAGAGATTTTTCCGGCTTCATCAATCTCATCCAAGCGGGGAATAGTGCCATCAATAGGCATTCCCATACCGGGATTGGTACCATAAGTAATCATCGGACGGATCTTTGTCACATCGAAAGTGACCTCCTTGTCGAAGGTGGCACCTTCATCGCTCTTCAGCGTTTGCCAGTAGGCCATCGCCTTTTCCCATTTCTCACCTTTGGGAGCGAACTCACGTCCCTTGATATAATTGAACGTAGTCTCATCGGGGGCAACCAGACCTCCACGCGCACCCATCTCGATACTCAGGTTACAGAGCGTCATCCGCTCTTCCATGGTGAGATTACGTACCGCTTCGCCGGCATATTCCACAAAATAACCGGTAGCACCTCCGGTGGTCAGTTGTGAGATCATATAGAGCGCCATATCTTTCGCGCTTACATCTTCACCCAGGCTACCTTCAAAATTGATCCGCATGGTTTTAGGGCGTGTCTGCAAAATACACTGCGATGCCAACACCATTTCCACTTCGCTGGTTCCGATGCCGAAAGCAATGGCACCAAAGGCACCGTGGGTAGAGGTATGACTGTCGCCACAGACAATAGTCATACCCGGTTGTGTATAACCGTTTTCCGGCCCTATCACGTGCACAATCCCGTTCTTGGGGTTATTCAGTCCGTAATAGGTCAGACCAAAATCCGATGCGTTTTTCGCAAGCGTCTCCACCTGGAAGCGGGAAATAGAATCACGAATCGGCCTATCCTGCCACATAGTAGGAATATTGTGATCGGCCGTCAGCGTTGTCTGCTGCGGACGGTACACACTCAGTCCACGTGTCCGAAGTCCGGCAAATGCCTGAGGGCTGGTCACTTCGTGACACAAATGCCTGTCGATGTATAACTGGGTAGGGCCCTCTTTCACTGTCGCCACCACATGCGCATCCCATATCTTATCAAAAAGAGTTTTCATATATAATTGATTTGTTTAATTTTAGAATCAAGAGCCAAGAACCAAGATTCAAGACTATTGGCACTACTCGTCCCGACTTGTCGGGATTGACACATTGAATTATTCAACAAACTTATTCACCGCATCGATAAATGCTTCCACGGAAGCCGCCACAATATCGGTATTGGCAGAAAAACCATAATATACGATATTATTGTGTTCCACCTGCATATGCACCTTACCTATATCATCACTGCCATGGTCGATAGCCTGGATAAGGAATTCCTTGATCTTCATCTTCCTTTTAATGATATTCTTCACGGCACGGATGGCGGCATCGACCGGACCATTACCGCTCGCCGTGGCTTCGAAACGCTCACCGGCAATATTCAGGACAATGCTGGCCATATCTTGCACGCCGATACCGCACAACACCTGCAGATACTCCACTTTGATCCTGTTCAGGCGTCCATCTTTACCTACCAGCATCAGGATATCATCGTCGTTGATACTTTTCTTCTTATCGGCCATTTCCAGGAATTTCTGATACACCTCATCCAATTCTCCATTTTCGAGTTTCACTCCGAGGATGGAGAGGCGATTCTTCAGCGCAGCGCGTCCGCTACGGGCTGTCAACACGATAGCGTTATCATCGATACCCACATCTTTGGGATTGATGATTTCATACGTTTCCACATTCTTAAGTACTCCATCCTGATGGATTCCCGAAGAGTGTGCGAATGCGTTTCTTCCCACGATCGCCTTGTTAGGCTGTACGGGCATATTCATCAGGCTCGATACCATCCGGCTGGCCGAATAGATATGTTGCGTATTGATATTGGTGTCGAATCCGCGCTCTTTATGGCTCTTCAGTGCCATCACCACCTCTTCGAGCGAAGTATTTCCAGCCCGTTCACCGATACCGTTCACCGTCACTTCCACCTGGCGGGCTCCGTTAATCACCCCCGAAAGGGTATTGGCGGTAGCCATTCCCAGATCCTGATGGCAGTGGGTGGAGAGGATCGCATCTTTCAGGTCCACATTATCTATAAGATACTTTATTTTTGCGCCATATTCGTCAGGAAAGCAATAACCTGTCGTGTCGGGTATATTCACTACGGTCGCTCCCGCATTGACTACCGCCTGTACCACACGAGCCAGGTATTCATTGTCGGTACGTCCCGCATCTTCGGCATAAAACTCCACATCATCCACGAAACGACGAGCATATTTCACCGCTTTTATAGCCCGTTCGATGATATCTTCACGATTGGAGTTGAATTTGTATTTAATATGTGTATCGGATGTGCCGATACCGGTATGGATCCGTTTCCGTTTGGCATATTTGAGTGCTTCGGCGGCTACTTCGATATCTTTTTCCACCGCACGGGTTAGCGCGCAGATAGTCGGCCAAGTGACCGCCTTTGAAATTTCCACCACCGAATTGAAGTCGCCCGGGCTCGACACGGGAAAACCGGCTTCTATCACATCCACCCCCAACAACTCAAGAGCTTGTGCCACCTGGATCTTCTCGATGGTGTTCAACTGACAACCGGGAACCTGCTCGCCATCTCTCAACGTTGTGTCAAATACATAAATACGTTCCATTTTATTATTCACTATTTTGTTAGCTTTATAAAAAAAGATAACCTTTCCCACTGGGTGAGAAAGGTTATTCCTATATTTTTTTACTTGTTGTAAATCACAGATATGCCAGTCTCACCCTCCGAATTTCTCCAGAAGTAGAATAGAAATGACTAGA
>JBAYRG010000096.1:0-9679 GCA_041676805.1 Proteiniphilum sp. | reverse complement strand
ACGTAGCGCTTTTTCTTTATCAAAAGAATAGATCACCGACAGTTGCCCGGAAATCATCTCTGTGTCATTTAGTTCTTCGACCAATTTTACTAATCCGGCATTGTTTTTGATTTCCGATTCAATATAGTCTCGGGTCTCCTCGGATAGCTCTTCCTTGGTGAGAAAGGACCATAATAGGTTTGAGAAGTGAAAAGGATTGTATTTCCTCTTTATTATCTTCCGTTTCATACGATTAAAACTTTTATTTTCAAATGTATCGTATGGAACTCGCTTTTAATCATCAACTTGGATGAAATCATTTTAATGCTCGTTTCATATGATTAAAACTATTATTTTCAAAGGTATCATATGGAACTCGCTTTTAATCATCTTCTTGGCTGTAATGATTTAGATGCTCGTTTCATGCGATTATTTTATTTTTTCTTTTTATTATACCAATTACATCCCTTTCTTATACCAGCTATAACCTTTCTTGATAAAGGAATATGAACTTCACTTTTTTAATCATGCCCATTTCACACTTATATAATACAATCGCAAAGATGAAAAGAATTAAAAGGAGATTGTTTTTAACATAATATCACGAATCTTTATGAAACTCTATCCCCTCAGGGATCCCTCGGCAAAAAATATTTGACAGGAGAAATCCGGCAGATCATATGATTGATATTTCAGCTTCTCCTAACTACTTATAGTAGGATAAGAGCTATTTCACCAGTTTCCATATCTGATTCGGGAAGTCGATGATCTATTGAAGATAGTGACGAGGCAGATATTTTAGTTGATAAGCTTGAAAAATAGGAAAATAAGTGAACTGGGATACAAACCCTTTAATTTTTCCTTTAGTATTTTTTTTGCATTCATCTTTTGTGCTTTTACGGTATGGATGCTTAAGGAGAGGTGGGCGGCGATTTCTTCATTTTTCAGACATTTTATATATGCTAATCGAAAAATCTCGCCGCATTTAGGGGGTAAATCATTTACAGCTCGAAGGATTTTCTCATAAATCTCGGCCCGAATAATAGTCATTACAGTGTCTTCATCATCTATTTCCGTCTCTTGTTGTAAGATATTGCTCAGTACATTCTGTTTCAACGATTCTCTTTTCAATTCATTGATACATGCATTTTTGATGGATTTATAGAGAAATAATTTAGCATGCTCTTCGTCCGAAAATGTAGTATTAGTCATCCATAGTGACGTGAAAACACTTTGGACGATGTCTTCCGCATTCTCTTTATTATTCAGATAAGTAAATGCAAAGTAGCATAACAACTGATAATAGCGATGAAAGAAATCGTCAAAAAGTTTCTTGTCGTGAAATGAAAATGTCTTTGTATCAGCCATTTCCCGTTCAGATATTTTTATTTAATATAATTTGACCCGAAAGAATGCATAAAATTGTGATAACCAATCGCCTTAAATTCTATGGATCTCAAGAGGAATTTTATGCTGTAATGCAAAAATAGAGATTTTATCTTTGAACGCCAAACAGGCTGTGAGAGATCATTTTACTATTTCCCCGAAATCTTCCAGATTTTCATCGACATATTGTGCGATCATAGAGGTCTCTTCCTCTTCGATATAAAAAAACTTCTCCTCCAGTTCATCAAATTGTTCAAAGTCGACATACATCGCGGTGAACTCCTCCTCCGTGGTTTCCCGTTCCAATTCGGTGCGGTGGGCATCATAAATCTCCTTGGCTTTATAAAGGATTCTTGAAAACCCTTTTGCTCCCATCTGTTTCAGCGCCTTGGCAACCGGATTGTCGAAGATATATCCTCCGTAGCCGTTTTGAATGAGCTGTACAAATCCGCCCTCATTCACCTCTTCGGTGAAAAAACGCAACGCCAATAGCGTATGCTGGTAGCCGTTCAATCGATCCATATTCTCAGCGGTGATATCCCCGCCCAACGCTTTAAGATAAGCATCGGTAAATACCTTCAGGAATTCGTCCATCCCTGTTTCGGCAGCTTCAATAAGTTTGTTCTCGTGAACCTGTATCATATCACTTTTATTTAATTGTCTCGTGGAAGTCCTGTTATAAGTTGATAAGGTCAGCCTGATACTGACGCCTGTTTCCCAAAACAAATGTAACTGTTTTTTCTTAAATGGCTCTCGTTGTTCCGTTATTCGGGAGAAAATAGCTATATTTGCATACAAAAATCCTTCAACAATAAACATAGAATGAAAGTAAAACCTTTTAAGGGTATTCGCCCGCCAAAAGCATTGGTGAAAGAGGTGGCGTCGCGCCCGTATGATGTGCTGAATTCAGAAGAGGCCCGTAAAGAGGCCGAGGGAAATGAGAAATCATTGTACCGTATCATCAAGCCGGAGATCGATTTCCCGGTGGGAAAAGACGAACATGATGCGGATGTATATGAGAAAGCTGCCGAAAACCTGGGGTTATTCCGGGAAAATGGCTGGTTGGTGCAGGATGACAAAGAGATGTACTATGTCTATGCACAAACGATGAACGGCAAGACTCAATACGGCTTGGTGGTAGGCGCTTGCGTGGAGGATTATATGACCGGAAAAATCAAAAAGCATGAACTGACACGCCGCGACAAGGAGGAGGACCGTATGAAGCATGTGCGGATTACCGATGCCAATATGGAACCTGTCTTCTTCGCTTATCCCGATAACAGGGAGTTGAACGCGATTGTGGAAAAAGTTGCAGCAGGTGAACCTGAGTTTGACTTTGTCTCAGTCGATGGAGTGGGGCACCACTTTTGGTTGATATCGGAGGATGAAGATATCCGCAGGATTACCGGGATATTCGATTCTATTCCTGCAATGTATATCGCCGATGGACATCACCGCTCCGCTGCAGCTGCATTGGTGGGAGCCGAGAAAGCAAAGAATAACCCCAACCATAAAGGAGATGAGGAATACAACTATTTTATGGCAGTCTGCTTTCCCGATAGTCAATTGACCATTATCGACTATAACCGGGTAGTGAAAGAGCTGAATGGACTCACTCCCGATGAATTCATACAAAAACTGGAGAAAAATTTTGTGGTGGAACCCACCGGGTCAGAAATAGAGAGGCCACAGTATCTTCACCAATTCTCTCTCTATCTCGACGGGCGCTCGTTTAGCGTGACGGCCAAACCGGGCACATACAACGATGACGACCCCATCGGCCAATTAGATGTGACCATCACTTCCAGCCTGATATTGGATGAGATACTGGGCATTAAGGATCTTCGCAGTGATAAACGAATTGATTTTGTCGGTGGTATCCGTGGTTTGGGAGAACTGAAAAAACGTGTAGACAGTGGCGAAATGGCGCTTGCCATTGCCTTGTATCCCGTCTCGATGAAACAATTAATGGATATTGCTGACACCGGTAATATCATGCCTCCCAAAACTACATGGTTTGAACCGAAGTTGCGTTCGGGACTGGTAATACACCAGCTACACTAATAATATTCAATTTAAAACAGATCTATGGCACATCATGAATTAGACGAACTGGATGAAAAGATCCTCAGGATGATAGTGGATAACGCACGTATCCCTTTTCTGGAAGTGGCTCGTGCATGTGGCGTTTCGGGTGCGGCAATCCATCAAAGGGTACAAAAACTCACCGGATTGGGGGTGATCAAAGGCTCCGAGTTCCTTCTGGATGCTGAAAAGATCGGTTACGAGACCTGCGCCTATGTGGGAATTTTTCTCACCTCCCCTTCCACCTTTGAGTATGTTGTGAAAGAATTGGAGAAGATACCCGAAGTAGTGGAGTGCTACTATACCACCGGACAATACGATGTTTTGATCAAAGTATTTGCAAAAAACAACAAGGATTTGTTGCGCATCATTCACTCGGAATTGCAACCTCTCGGTTTGTCAAGGACTGAGACATTGATCTGTTTTAAAGAAGGGTTCCGGAAAAAATTGCCTATCCAATTTATTGAAAAAGAGTAGTGACGTTATTGATATATATAGAGAGAAGAAATGAGTAATGGCTGCCCTGATGACTATTAAGTTTTGAGCAGCCTTATTTTTTTAAATTCTTCCAGGCTGTTTCTGTAGCAGACGACTGAAGTTCACAGGATCATATAATAACTATCATAATTTATGGCAACTCGTAGAAATTTTATTAAAAAAACCGCTGTAGGATTGACTGCTTTGGCTGTACGTCCTGTCTGGGGCGCCTCATCAGCAAGAGGAATAGAAGCAAAAAGAAAATTTGTCTCCAACCGTCCAGCCATGGGTGACCGGCATTTTACGTCGGCCGCAGTAGAACAGACTATAACAAGAGTGAAGGCAAAAATAAAAGACCCCAAACTGGCATGGATGTTTGAAAACTGTTTTCCTAATACGCTGGACACCACAGTGACCTTCAGCATAAAAAATGGTAAACCGGATACCTTTGTGATCACAGGAGATATCGATGCCATGTGGCTTCGTGATTCATCGGCACAGGTATGGCCTTATCTGCCGCTTACCAAGTCGGATGAAAAACTGAAACAACTGGTTGCCGGCTTAATCAACCGCCAAACGCAGTGTATCCTGGTCGACCCTTATGCCAATGCTTTCTATAATGAGCCCAGGCCGGACGGCTCCTGGCAGAAAGACCGTACCAAAATGATCCCTATGATTCATGAACGCAAATGGGAAATCGATTCACTTTGCTATCCTGTACGGTTGGCTTACCACTACTGGAAAATAACCGGCGACAGTTCAGTTTTCGATGCAGACTGGAAGAAAGCGATGGAACTTGTGGTACAAACATTCAAGGAACAACAACGCAAAGATGGTCCCGGCCCTTACAAATTTCAGAGGGTGACGGAGCGTCAACTCGATACGGTGAATAATGACGGATACGGTAATCCGGTGAAACCGGTAGGTCTGATTGTCTCTACCTTCCGCCCTTCGGATGATGCCACCACTTTCCAGTTCCTTGTGCCTTCTAACTTTTTTGCTGTCACCTCGTTGAGTCAGATTTCCGAGATTGCGGAAAAAGTTGTCAAGGATGATGTATTGGCTGCTGAGAGCAAGGCATTGGCAGACGAAGTGTATGATGCCCTTATGAAATACGCCATTATTAACCATCCTGAATATGGAAAAGTATATGCTTTTGAAGTAGATGGTTTTGGTAATGCCTATTTTATGGACGATTCCAATATCCCCAGTTTGCTGGCGTTGCCTTACTTAGACGGTGTAACAAAAGAGGATCCTATCTATCAGAATACGAGAAAACTGGTATGGAGCGAAGATAATCCTTATTTCTTTAGAGGAACTGCCGGAGAAGGGATCGGAGGCCCGCATATCGGATATGACATGGTCTGGCCGATGAGTATCATTATGCGTGCACAAACCAGTGACAGCGATGAAGAGATCCTGCATTGCCTGCGGATGTTGCGTGATACCGATGGAGATACCGGTTTTATGCATGAGTCGTTCCATAAAGATGATCCAATGAAGTTTACCCGGAAATGGTTTGCCTGGGTAAATACCCTGTTTGGTGAATTGATAGTGGATTTGGAAGGTAAAGGAAAAATGGATTTGGTCAATTCCATATAGAAAACGATAAGAATAAATTATGAGGAAATTATTGGTCATGACGGTGATTTTATTGCTGACTGCAGCGTGTGCTGAAGATGTGGCGATACAAGCGAAAGAGAATAGCCCTGTGGACTATGTAAATATCCTGATGGGTACCATGTCGGAGTTTTCCCTGTCTCACGGGAATACCTACCCTGCTATTGCCGTTCCCTGGGGGATGCACTTCTGGACTCCCCAGACCCGTAAAAACGGTGATGGATGGCAGTATGCGTATAGCGACTATAAACTGCGGGGATTCAAGCAGACCCACCAACCCAGCCCCTGGATGAATGATTACGGACAGTTCTCCATTTTTCCGATGACGGACAAGATGGAATTCGACCAGGAAAAACGGGCCAGTTGGTATTCACACAAGGCGGAGATAGCTAAACCCTATTACTATAGTGTTTACCTCGCCGATTATGATATTACTACGGAAATTACCCCGACCGAAAGGGCTGCTGTCTTTCGTTTTACATTCCCGGAATCGGAAAAATCCTATGTTCTTGTGGATGCATTCGACAGGGGATCGTCAGTAGAGATTTTACCCGAAAAGAATGCCATTATCGGTTATACCACCCGCAACAGCGGCGGCGTACCGGAAAACTTCAAAAACTATTTTGTGATTGTGTTCGATAAACCGTTCCAGTACCAGAATGTGGTAAAGGATGGTGAGATAGAGGAGCAGGGCAACAAGTTGGAAGCCAATCATACAGGAGCTTTTATCGGCTTTGCTACCCAAAAAGGGGAAAAGGTGATAGCCAAAGTAGCCTCTTCCTTTATCAGCTACGACCAGGTATGGCAGAACCTGAAAGAAGTAATGGAGAAAGATTTTGAAACGGTGAAGCAGGAAGGGCGTGACGTCTGGAACGATGTGCTTGGAAAAATAGAGATTGAGGGAGGTGACCTTGATCAGAGACGTACGTTCTATTCCACTTTTTACCGCTCTACGTTGTTTCCCCGCAAATTTCATGAGATTGATGCGAAAGGGAACATTATCCATTACAGCCCTTACAACGGCGAAGTCCTTCCCGGATATATGTACACCGACACCGGATTCTGGGACACATTCCGCGCACTCTTCCCCTTCCTGAACCTGGTTTACCCGTCGGTGAACGTGGAGATGCAGGAAGGATTGGTCAATACATACAAGGAGAGTGGATTCCTGCCGGAATGGGCAAGTCCCGGTCACCGCGGGATCATGATCGGCAACAATTCTGCTTCGGTGGTAGCCGACGCCTATTTGAAGGGCTTACGCGGATATGATATCGAAACTCTCTATGAGGCAATGTTGCACGGTACGAAGAACGTACATCCGAAAGTATCTTCCACAGGACGTTTAGGACATGAATATTACAATACGTTAGGCTATGTTCCCTATGATGTGGAAATCCGTGAAAATGCGGCGCGTACGCTGGAATATGCCTATGCCGACTGGACCATTTACAAATTGGCTAAAGCTTTGAACCGCCCCCAGGAAGAGATCGACCTGTTTGCCAAACGCAGTCAGAATTACCGGAACCTCTATTCTCCGGAGTATAAGCTGATGCGCGGACGCAATAAAGATGGGTCGTTCCAGTCCCCCTTCAGCCCCACGAAATGGGGAGACGCCTTTACGGAAGGGAATAGCTGGCACTATACCTGGTCGGTATTCCATGACCCGCAAGGATTGATTGACCTGATGGGTGGCAAAAAGGAGTTTGTGAATATGCTCGATTCCGTATTTGTGATGCCTCCGGTTTTCGACGACAGCTATTATGGAGGAGTCATCCATGAGATCAGGGAGATGCAGGTGATGAATATGGGACAATATGCCCATGGCAACCAACCCATCCAGCATATGATCTATCTTTATAATTACGCCGGTGAGCCGTGGAAGGCGCAGTATTGGGTGCGTGAGGTAATGGATAAGCTTTATAGTCACCATCCTGATGGTTATTGCGGCGATGAGGACAATGGACAGACTTCGGCGTGGTACGTCTTCTCCGCACTCGGTTTCTATCCGGTTTGTCCCGGTAGCGACCAATATGTGATCGGTTCCCCACTGTTCAATAAGATGAGCGTTCATCTTGAGAACGGGAATAAGATTGAGATCAGTGCGCCGAATAACAGCAGGGAGACACGATATATTTCGGGTATCAAGGTAAATGGAAAGGAATACACGAAGAATTATTTCACGCACGAGCAGTTGATGAACGGTGCGAAGATAGAGTTCGTAATGTCTACCACGCCTAATAAAGAGCGAGGTATTCATAACTCTGATTTTCCCTATTCGTTCTCGAACGAGAATAGATAAACTATAGTAAATATCAAACAAAGAAAGTGCTGCAGGGATTTACCTTGCAACACTTTTCAAGGATATCGATAAAATGTCTTGTTCTTCAAACTATGCCGTCAATCCGTTACAGGCTTCGGCAAGTTTGTTTTCTAAATTATCAGCGATTTACAAAGGTGAGGAAATAAAAAAAGAACCGCAAAATGCGGTTCTTACCAAGTAGTTGCGGAGACAGGACTCGAACCTGTGACCTTTGGGTTATGAGCCCAACGAGCTACCAACTGCTCCACTCCGCGATCTGTTTTCCTTAATTGGACTGCAAAGGTAGGTCTTTTTATTTAAAAAACAAAATATTCTCCGATCTTTTTTATTTATGAATGAAAAATCGTACTTTTGAAAAAATTTCTCCTTTATGTCAGATAGTATTGTACTTATACCTACCTATAATGAAAAAGAGAATATTGAAAATATCATCAGGGCAGTCTTTGCTTTGGAGAAGGATTTTCATATTCTGGTGATTGACGACGGGTCTCCCGACGGCACGGCATCCATCGTGAAGCATTTGATGTCGGAAGAATTCGGCGGTCGCCTTTTTATTGTGGAGAGAGAAGGAAAACTGGGTTTGGGGACCGCTTATATCCATGGGTTTAAATGGGCATTGGAGTGCTCTTATGACTACATCTTTGAGATGGATGCCGATTTCTCCCACAGTCCTGATGATCTTCCCAGATTATATGCCGCTTGTCACGATGAAGGGTATGATGTTTCCGTAGGATCGCGTTATGTGACCGGTGTGAATGTGGTGAACTGGCCCATCGGCCGTGTGTTAATGTCTTATTTCGCATCCAAATATGTGCGTATTATCACAGGCCTTCATATAAAGGATACGACTGCTGGTTTTGTCTGCTATCGTCGACGAGTGTTGGAGACCATTGATCTTGATTGTATCAATTTCAAGGGATATGCTTTCCAGATCGAAATGAAATATACGGCTCATGTGCTTGGCTTTAAGATAAAAGAGGTCTCGGTGATCTTTGTGAACAGGCAACTCGGTACATCCAAGATGAATTCGAGCATTTTTGGCGAAGCATTTTTCGGGGTAATCGATCTGCGCCGCCGCAAAGCTACCGGAAAGATTAAACCGCGTCCCGAAGTAATCGGGTCATCGGGTCATTCCACAATTTAATAATTCCACAGTTTCACGATTCCACAATTCAACGATTTCACAATTCAACAATTCATCATGATTCTTATTCATAAGGCAACCATCATCAATGAGGGAAGTAGCTTTACCGGATCGCTGCTTCTGGAAGGAGACCGGATCTCCCGGATTTTTAGGGAGGAAGTGCCGGAAAGGGTATTGAATGCCTGCCGGCAGGTGATAGATGCCCGTGGCCTTTGGCTGATGCCGGGGGTGATCGATGATCAGGTGCATTTTCGTGATCCGGGTCTGACGCACAAAGGGGATATCCATACCGAAAGCCGTGCGGCAGTAGCGGGAGGTGTCACATCTTATATGGAGATGCCCAATACTAATCCGCAGACGGTCACATGGGAAGCCCTTTGCCAAAAGATGGAAATGGCTGCCGGAAAATCGCTCTCTAACTTCTCCTTTTATCTGGGGGCTACCAATGATAATATGGAGGAACTGAGAAAAGCAGACTTGAAACAGATATGTGGAGTGAAGGTCTTTATGGGCTCTTCTACCGGGAATATGCTGGTGGACGACGATAAGACCTTGCGGAAGATCTTTGCCGAAATTGATACGCTGATTGCTACCCATTGCGAAAAAGAGGAGATTATCCGGAAAAATATCGATATCTATAAAAAAGAGCTGGGAGAATTTATCCCCGT
>JBAYRG010000095.1:0-9803 GCA_041676805.1 Proteiniphilum sp. | reverse complement strand
TTCTTTACCAATTACTACCGCTCCCTAAAGGTTGTAAACTAAAGAACCGCCGTATACCGAACGGTACGTACGGGTGGTGGGAGAGGACAGATAGGGAATTAATCCCTATCTTCCTACTCGATTAATTTTCAATTACCAATTACTAAATCATCGCTACATAGTCCCGACTTGTCGGGATCACTGAATTATCAAATCAGTAAATCATCACCATACAGCGTTGGCTTGCTGGTATCATCTTGTGACCCAGGTAAGCACATAGTCGGGGCATATTTCGTAATCAATTTTGAAAGTATGGTTGCGGTCGGTCTTAGTCTCCGTAGCTGTTATTATTCCTTTAGGTGAAGGAGTGAATGGATGGATATGGAGGTGATGCTTGAAATGAATCTCACTTTCTTCCATCAACTTGAACATGCTCTCTTTTGCCGACCAGTGTAATAGTTGATGGACTGTTTTTTGTAGAGGGTCGATGTATTCATTGTCGCCGATGAATTTGTGGGCTACCTTGTTCACCCTTTCAGACCGGATCTCAATGTCGATCCCTATCGGATGGGTTTCATGGAGATAAACGGCGGCATAATCTTTTGTGTGGGAGATGCTGATATGGTGGCTCCCATCTTCAAGATAAGGCTTGCCGTCAGCGTGGTTCAAGATGGTCTTCTCCTCATTCAACAGCATGAATAATAAGATACGGGTGGAGAGCCACTCAATGATGCGTCTTTCAGAGCGGATAGATTTAATATGTTCAACCGCATCGGATCGCAGATGTTCCGGAAAAAGCTGTAGCAGTTCTTCACGCGATTCATCCATCTTCCAGATCCCCAGTAGTCCTCCGTTATCGGTATGTTCTCTTCTGATCAGCATTCTTCCTCTCTATATTACTTTTGGAGGGATATAACGTACTTTGGTAATTCTCTTCTTACTCAGGTCTTCTGCCAGGAAAGTGTGTTTCTTGTAAATGAAACTCTCTTTCCGTTTCGGGAAATCACCTTTCAACTCCAGTAACAATCCTGCAAGTGTATCCACTTCTTCCGACATCTCCTCGAAATCTTTTGCCGGCAGTTGGGTGATTTTGATAAAATCCTCTAACTGGGTTTTACCTTCGAAGATATATGAACCGTCGGTCTCAATTGTATAGAAAGGCAGCTCCTCATCATATTCATCACTGATATCACCGACAATCTCCTCGAGGATGTCTTCCATTGTAATCAATCCCGATGTGCCACCATACTCATCCACTACAATAGCCATATGGTTCTTTTGTGTGCGGAACTCTTCCAGCAGGTCGTCGATACGTTTTGTCCTTGGCACGAAGTAAGCCGGACGAATCAGTGTCTGCCATTTAAAAGTGGAAGTTTTTCCCAGATGTGGCAGTAGATCTTTCACATATAGAATCCCTTTGATGTTGTCGGCATTTTCCTCAAAAACAGGAATACGGGAGAAACCGGCATCTACGATGAAATTGATCAGCTCGGAAAAAGGTTTCTGTAATTCAATGGCTACCATATCACTTCTGGAGACTAACACATCGTCGACCAGTTTATCCTTGAAACGTATAATACCCTCAAGCATCTCTTTCTCCTGTTCATGCTTGGTCTCGCTAGACCTGATCTCAAGAGCCTTAGAGAGATCGTTTGCCGAAATCTCATGCTGCCATTGTGAAGCGGTACGGTTAAAGATGGCAGCATTTTTTGCGAGCAAAGAAGAAAAGGGACTCATTACTATGTTTATCAGCCGGATAAGGAAACTGTTGTTGTCCGCAAAACGCAGGGAGTGTTGTGAAGCATAGAGCCTTGGGAGAATATTGGTCAGTAAGAGAATAACAGAGACAATAGCAATCACTCCTGGCACAGAAATATTTATGCTGTATCCCCCGAAAAGCGATGGACGGGTCAACAGATAAACAAGCAGTGTGATGATGGTGACTTGCAGGAATAGTTGGACAACCACAAGGGATGCCAGTAATTTTTTCGGTTTTTTGAGCAGGTTTGAAATGCGGATCTTCTTCGGCTCCTCGGAGGTGTGAAGACCGTCGGCAAAGTTCTTTTCGAGTGTGGCAAAAGCGACTTCTGCACCTGAAGCAATTGCATTTAAAATAATAAACAAGAGAAGCAGTGCCGCAATAATGTAATCAGACAATGCATGCAGGTTCGTTGTCAGGTATACGTTTAATAACGATAAAGGGTCAGGATCCAAGTGGCAATTTTTTAGTGAAACAAAGGGAGAATATTTTAGCACTTGATATCCAATGAGGAAGCGATAAAACATTCTCCCACAAAATTACAATCTTTTATTTAAAATGGCAAATCATCCACGTCGGAGATCTCGTCCTGTCCGTCATGGGAAGTGGATCCCTGCGAAGAGGTGTGATTTTGTCCATTTTCATTTTCCCTATTCCCAGTTACTTCATCACCACCTCCTCTGCGGCCCAGAAGTTCCAGGTTATCGGCTACTATTTCGGTGATGTATCTTTTCACTCCATTCTGGTCATCATAGGTGCGGGAGCGGATTTTCCCCTCCACATACACCAATGTCCCTTTCTTTACAAATTTCTCAGCAATTTGTGCCAATCCTCTCCAACATACAATGTTATGCCATTCCGTGCGTTCAGGCACCTGTGTGCCGCCAGAAGTTACGTAACCTCTTTCGCTAGTTGCGAGCGAGAAGTTCGCTTTTGCAACATCATTGTCAAAATACTTCATTTCCGGGTCTCTTCCTACATTCCCTACTAAGATTACTTTGTTTACCGACATAATTTTAATTTTTTTGGTTTTAGAATAGCTCTCGCCCTGAAACAAAATTAAGCATTTATTTGTGATTAGCAACAATTAATGACTAAATTCTTTCGAGGTATTTGTGAGTGAGCCTTGATACGGGATAGTCTGAAAGTTGTTCATTTTCAATTTTAAATATATCCTTTGGAGGGTTGTATGGAATTTCGTCGGGGATAATTATCCGGTAAAAATGGGTGTGTATGGCCTGATGGGTAAGCTGATGCTTGATTGCCAATTTATGGTCGATGGAGAAAGAAGATATCCCGCCGAAGAGCTCCTTAAAGAAATCCATTTTTTCTAATTCTGTGAAATCGCATGGCAAGGGGGTTTCGATCAAAGGGAATTCGAACAGGTTTTTCCAGATATCCGCGCCACTACGCTTTTGTAAAAAAGTGTTGTCGTTGTGTTGGATGTGAAAGTAATGGAAATATCGGTTCCTGATAGAGATTTTGCGATTGTTTACCGGGAGTTCGCCAACCCGGCCCTCTGCAAAAGCGGTACACCAATCCTGAAGCACACAATCCATACATTTGGGCTGGACGGGAGTGCAGATCAAAGCGCCGAAATCCATCACGGCCTGATTGTGCCTTCCCGGATTTTCCGTGTCAAGCAGTGATTGGGCAATCTCTTTAATTGTTTTTTTTCCTTCTGAGCCATGTATCGACAATGCGATACCAAATAGCCGGGACACAACCCGGAATACGTTGCCATCCACTACGGCATAAGGTTCATTGAATGCAATTGATGCAATAGCAGCTGCCGTGTATTCACCTACGCCTCTTAACGAAATAATGTCGGAGTAGGTGGAAGGAAATATGCCATTAAAGAGGCTCATCACCTGTCTTGCCGCGGCAAGCACATTGCGGGCGCGGGTATAATAACCCAGCCCCTGCCATAGTTTTAATACTTCATCTTCTTCCGCAGTGGCAAGTGATTTCACATCGGGAAATCTTTCGATGAACCGAAAGTAATAATCTCTTCCTTGTGCAACCCTTGTCTGTTGTAAAATTATTTCAGATACCCATATTTTATAGGGATCTGTGGTCTCACGCCAAGGCAAATCGCGCCCCTCTTTTCCATACCAATCCAGCAAATTTGACCTGATCGGTGAATTGTTGTTGCTTTCTCTCATTTCTTCTCTGCTCCGTTTTCCTAATTTTATGACAAAGCTAATGAAAAAGTGGGAAAGTAATTTTAATGTGCCAATGAGAATAATGTGTCAATTGAGATGCGGAGAAAGATCTCTTGATACAATTAGCCTATTGATATATTAGTGAATTAGCCTATTATTTAGTTCTTGAGCTTAAAAAAAAAGGAAATTCAGAAAAATTCTATTCATTTATTTTTTGCGTTCAGAAAAAAGCTATATATTTGCAGTCCAAAATTTTACTAATTACCCCAAGGTATTATTATTAATATTAAAATATAGATAAAATGACTAAAGCAGACATCGTAAATGAAATTGCGAAAAAAACCGGCGTAGATAAAGCATCGGTATTGGCAACAGTGGAGTCTTTCATGGAAGTGGTTAAGGACTCTTTGGCAAATAACGAAAACGTATACCTTAGAGGTTTCGGAAGTTTCATCGTGAAGAAAAGAGCACAGAAAACTGCTCGTAACATCTCCAAAAATACAACTATCATCATCCCCGAACATAATATCCCTGCCTTTAAACCGGCTAAAACATTTGTAGCCCAGGTAAAAGGAGATAAATAATATATATAATTAAATAAGGAGAAAAAGCATATGCCAAGCGGAAAAAAAAGAAAAAGGCATAAAATGTCTGTACACAAACGTAAAAAAAGACTTAGAAAGAATAGGCATAAGAAGAAGAAATAGCCGTCTTACTTTTTTTACTCAGTAATAAAGGAACAAACTTAAGAGAACCAATTGGCTATTAAGTTTGTTCTTTGTATATAAAACAGGGCGAAGGTTCTGGCGAGAGCCTCCTTTCTGTTGTGATGACAGAAGCCTAAAATAGTGAGAATTAATTTATAAAACGAACAATTGTGACAAGCGAACTTGTTGTAGATGTTCAACCCAAAGAAATTACTATCGCGGTTCTCGAAGAAAAGAAACTGGTAGAATTGCAGCAGGAGAGCCAAGACGGTTCTTTCGCGGTTGGAAACATTTACATGGGCAAAGTTAAAAAACTTATGCCCGCCCTCAACGCTGCATTTGTGAATGTAGGGCATAAAAAGGACGCTTTTCTTCACTACTTGGATTTAGGGGTTGAATTCAATTCTGTGCTCTCTTTTCAGAAACAGGTTGAAGACAAGAAGAAGGTACCGCAGCTCCAGAAGATGAAGCTGCAACCCGAGATCGAGAAAGAAGGATCTATCGCGGATATATTGAAAGTAGGGCAGGAGATCCTGGTACAAGTTGCCAAAGAGCCTATTTCAACGAAGGGTCCGAGATTGACGGCCGAAATCTCTTTCGCAGGACGATTTATGGTGTTAATCCCATTTATTAATAGGGTATCGGTATCACAAAAGATTAAATCGCGCGAGGAGCGTGCCCGCCTGCGGCAACTGATGCAGAGTATCAAACCGAAGAATTTCGGTGTGATCATACGTACCAATGCCGAAGGTAAACGGGTAGCTGACCTTGATGCGGAACTGAAAGTGCTGGTAAAGAGATGGGAGGATAATATCGGCAAGATACAGAAAGCCAAGGCACCTTCACTCATTTATGAGGAGACGGGGCGTACCGTGGCGCTGTTACGTGATATTTTCAGTCCCTCTTTTGAACAGATCCATGTCAATGATCGGGAAGTAGCCCGACAGATTGCCGATTATGTGAGTGTGATTGCTCCCGACCGTAAAAATGTGGTCAAGGAATATAAGGGAGCACTCCCTATTTTAGATAATTTCGGCATCACCAAACAGATCAAATCTCTCTTTGGGAGAACCGTTACGTTCAAAAACGGAGCCTATCTCATCATTGAGCATACCGAAGCATTACATGTGGTAGATGTGAATAGCGGAAACCGCAATAAATCGAAACTCGGTCAGGAAGAAAGTGCTTATGAGGTGAACGTGGCTGCCGCCGAAGAGATTGCCCGCCAGTTGCGTTTGCGGGATATGGGCGGCATCATTGTGATCGACTTCATTGACATGAACAAAGGGGAGCATCGTAATAAGTTACTCACCAAGATGCAGGAGTTGATGGCGAAAGATAGAGCCAAGCATAATATCCTGCCATTGAGTAAGTTTGGATTGATGCAGATCACGCGCCAGCGTGTCCGTCCCGAGATGGAAATTGCCACAAGCGAGGTTTGCCCCACCTGCTTTGGTAAAGGAAAGATAAAGTCGTCGATACTCTTTACAGATACGCTGGAAGGGAAGATCGATTATTTAGTGACCAAGCTACAAGTGAAGAAATTCAGTCTGCACATACATCCCTATGTGGCAGCTTATGTTCAGAAAGGTCTCTTTTCGTTGAAACAAAGATGGAAAAAGAAATTCAAAGTAAGCATGAATGTTATTCCCGACCAAAAGCTCGGGTTTCTGCAGTATGAATTTTATGACAAAGAAGGAAACGAAATAGATCTGAAAGAAGAAATTGAAATGAAATAATGTCTCGTAAAAACGAGACAGAAAGCAAAATAAAAACCGGTATTCCATCGTGAGTCCCGGTTTTTTGCATTTCTATATCCAATCTACATTATAATATAGGAGCACCTGTCTGAAGTCGCTATTATCCCGAAGATGCGTTTCTGCTGATTTTATCACCTCCCTTACCTGACCGGGCGAGAAGAGATGATCGATTTTCAGAAGGATCTCACGGATATATAGCTGTTGAATACGGCTGATTATGGGTTTGTTAGGCCCTAACACCCTATTCCCCAGCGACTGTTTTAATAATTGTGACAGAGAAGTGGCAGCAGACTCTGTTTTCCGCTCATCCTTATGTTTTAGTACGATGGATATAAGCCGGGTAAACGGTGGATATTTAAACAGTTTTCTCTCTTCAACCTGTGATTGATAAAAACTCTCGTAATTGTTACCAGAGATGAATTTATAAATTGCTTGCTCCGGATCGGCTGTCTGAATGATGACCGTTCCTTGCTTGTCTCTCCGCCCTGCGCGACCTGCCGCCTGAGTAATCAGTTGAAAACCACGTTCGTGTGATCTGAAATCGGGATAGTTCAACATCGAATCCGCGGCAATAATGCCCACTACCTGCACATTCCCGAAATCAAGTCCTTTCGAAAGCATTTGTGTGCCCACCAGTATCTGAATCCTGTTTTCCTGAAAATCGTTGATAATGCGTTCGAATGAATCCTTACCGCGTGCGGTATCGCTATCCATCCTGGCAACGACAACTTCTGGGAAAAGTTGCGCTACTTCCTCTTCCAACTGTTCAGTACCGGTTCCGAGCAGTTTCAACTCTCCCTCGTGGCATGAGGGACACTCCGATGGTAAAGAGTAGGAAGCATTGCAATAATGACACACCAGCCTGTTTGCCTTCTTGTGATAGGTAAGCGTGACATCACAGTGATTACATTTTGGTGTCCAGGCACATGTGGTACATTCAACCACAGGAGCAAAACCGCGGCGATTACGGAAGAGGATAACCTGTTCACCGTTTTCCAGCGCTTTGTCGATCTCTTCCATAAGGGCAGGTGCGAGTATTGTCTTCATCTTCTTCCGCCGACGTAGATCCTTTGTGTTTTCTAACCGGATCAGGGGGAATTCGGTTTTACCAAACCGTTCAGACAGTGTTACCAACCCGTATTTCCCGTGCTTGGCGTTATAGTAAGATTCTATGGAGGGTGTTGCCGACCCCAACAATGTTTTTGCGACCGACATATGTGCCAGCATGATGGCCGTATCGCGTGCGTGATAACGGGGTGAAGGATCCTGTTGCTTATAACTTGTTTCGTGCTCTTCATCCACAATTACCAGCCCTAAACGCCGGAAGGGTAGGAAAAGAGAGGATCGTACACCCAGTATAATTTCATAGGGAGTGTCGGATAACATCTTTTGCCAGATCTCCGTTCGTTCCTGGTCATCGACCCCGGAATGGTAAATACCTATTTTATTTCCAAAAACAGCTTGCAAACGGTGGATCAGTTGTGTCGTAAGGGCAATCTCTGGTAGGAGATAAAGTGCTTGCTTTCCTTCACGTAGCAATTGATCAATAAGATGGATGTAAATCTCTGTCTTTCCACTGGAGGTGGCACCGTGTATGAGTACCGTCTGTTTATCGGTAAAATATTGTTGGATGGCGTCAACTGCTTTCTGTTGTTCTTCGCTCAGGGGGTAGGGATTGCGGGTAGGTATAGTCTCCCCGTAAAGGCGGCTTCTCTCTATTGTGAAAGAAAATAATATATTTTTTTTAATTAGACCGCTCAATACTACGGGTGAGTATCCATTCAATTCTTTTACTTCTTTCTTACTGATACTTTCCCTTTTGTTCTCTGTGAGGAACCAGATGATCTCATCCAGTAATAGTTGTTGCCTGGGTGCTCTTTTGATAATGGCGGAGATAGCGTCATTGGCAAGCGCAGTATTTACCCGGAACTGTTCCTCACTTTTTTGGAAGTAGCCCCGTTGCAGGTCTACAGGTATCATTGGGGAGGGAAGCGCCGTTTTGCATACGTCTCCCTGTGAGGAGAGATAATAAAAAGAGATCCACTCCCACAAATCCAACTGCTGTTCAGTTACGACAGGCGTTGTGTCGATAAGGGAATGGATCTCTTTGATCCTGAAATTTCCGGATGGTTGCCGGTCTGTTTTTGCTACCACTGCGGTGTAATATTTCCTGCGTCCGAATGGGACAATCACCCTACTCCCTTTTCTGATCTTCTCTTGCATTTCCGCAGGAACAGAATATGTGAACAGGCCGGAGAGGGGGAGTGGCAATATTACATCGGCATACATGTATTAAAAATAGATAGTTCCCGTGATACTCCAAGTTTCGGTTTTGGCGTTCAGATCTTTCCAATTGGGTTCATCCAGCGAATAATTATCGGTAAACTGGGCTTTATAGTTTATACCTACCTGTATCATTTTCAATAATTCGATACCTACACCCACGTTGGCACCCGCCTGAAATTCCTTGGCTTTGATATCGTCGCCGATATCGCTGAAATTGATCTTGTCGCCGGAAATCAGATAACCGGCATAAGGTCCTGCCGCAGCGAACAATTTTAGAGGAAGTCCTCCTAAACCGAATTTCACTTTCGCATTGATAGGAAGATTAAGATAGCGGTTAGACACATCGTTATCCTTCCAGGCTCCTCCTTCAATCTGAGAGACGGTCATCCGATTGTCACTATAAAGCAACGCAGTTTCGATGCCAAAGTCTGCTACTGCAAAAGGAAACATTATTTCAACGGAAGGACCTATACTATAGGAGGTCAGGTTTTCTACTTTCAACGCATCTTTGTTGAAAGCCGGATTGTTCAATCCCACATCTGCCTTTACACCAATTTTAACCTGGGAGAAGGCGGGTAGGGAAAGCATTGATAGTAATACTATCAACATGCTGTTTCTGATGATTTTTACTTTCTTCATGCTGAGTTTTTTAGTAAAACATTCTATTTGTATCAAAAATATGTCTCTCTTGAAGAGAAGACAAATGTACACATATGATACTGGTTAAACAAAAAAGATTACTTGTTGGTTGCGTTTTAATTGTTATTAAGTTGTAATTCAATTGTCATTCCGTGGTCCAATAATGACATGAGTAGAACAAATGGAGAGCGACGAAACCAAAAAAAGCGCTTAACTCCTTTACGGGAGAAAAACGCCCTCTTTATTATGTAAACTGGGTGATGTTGGATTATCTTCCCACTTTCCCGCCTTATCGCTTTCTTCTTAATCAGCAAACTTAGCCTTCAAAAACTCGCGGTTCAATCGTGCGATATTGGTGATGGAGATGTTCTTCGGGCATTCCACTTCACATGCACCGGTATTGGTGCAGTTCCCAAAGCCCAGTTCATCCATCTTGGCCACCATAGCCTTGGCACGCCGTTTTCTTTCCACGCGTCCTTGTGGCAGTAATGCCAATTGGCTTACCTTG
>JBAYRG010000094.1:0-9870 GCA_041676805.1 Proteiniphilum sp. | reverse complement strand
GAAAGGAATTCGGGCATTTTGGGAAATAATCTCCAGAATCTGTCGATCTAACTTGTCTATTTTTTCCATAGGTGTCTGCTTTTGATTGATAGCTCAAAAGTAATAAATTTCTATGATATTTTGACAAAATGGAATAAGTTTGTTCAAAAAAGAGGGGAAATCTATCGATTTGCCACACATCGGTAATAATATTCAGCAAGTGCCATATCAAAAGGGGTGGTGATTTTGATATTGGTCTCCTCCCCTTCCACCAACTGAATATCCATACCCGATCTCTCCGCCACCGACGCGTCATCGGTAAAAGAGTGGTCAAAAGCGGTTTCATACGCCTTTTTTAAATCCTTTGCCGGAAATACCTGCGGTGTCTGGACCAGTTTCAGCAGTTTCCTGTCGATCATGCGGCTACCCGTCTCTGTAAGTTGACGCACGCTGTTCGTTTCGTCCACCACAGGAATTACTCCACACTGGTTTTCAAAGGCCTTATCAAAACATCTTCCTATCAAACCGGTTGTCACAAAAGGGCGCGCACCGTCATGCACTCCCACTATCTCATCCTCGGGGATATATTTTAATCCATTTTTCACGGAGTGGAACCGGGTCTCTCCGCCGGATACTACCGTATGACTGATAGAAAATCGGTGCTCCTCGCACAGTTGTGACCATAATGATTGCGCTTCCTCAGGAACCACCACTACTATACGCATCCTGTAATCATACTGATTAAAAGCCCGGATAGCATGCATCAACATCGGTTCACCAGCGATAGATCGGAACTGTTTGGGCAATTCTCCCCCTACCCGGAGTCCTTTCCCGCCGGCCACAATAATCACACTCTGATTTTTCTCAGGAATCATGCGATGTCATCTAAGATTTTCTGCAGTTCCTTATCGGTTTTGGTCAGTTTTTCTTTACAAAAAGTGATCAATTCCGACGCTCTCTTCACTTTTTCAGTAAGTGCGTCCACATCCAGCTCTCCCGATTCAATCGCTGTAACAATTGTCTCGAGTTCTTTTTTGGCTTCTGTATAGCTCTTTTTTTGCATATTACTCTCTTTTTTACGATTGCTTCAAGGGCCTCCACTTTCGTCGCAATCAACATATGAGACCTTGTACCTTATGAAAACCTTGTACCTTCTGAATTTTTTATTCCATTTTCTCCGTTTTGGTAACAACCGAAGTAGCAAATCCGTCCCTAAAACGGGTCTCTACAACATCATCTACAGAGAGGTCGCGGAGCGAAGTGACAATTTTTCCGTTCTTCAGTGTAAGGGTATAGCCACGTTTGAGGATATTCACGGGAGAAACCATCTGTATGAATTGTTCCCTATTTTCCAACAGATGAGATTGATGCTGTAACAGATGTCTCACACCATATTTCAACTTGTTGGAAAATTGTTGTATGGCTGCACTTTCCTTCTGTATCATAAAAGAAGATTGATGTACCAGATCTTTAGAGAGCGAAAAGAGGTCCGTTTGTTCTTTCAACAGTCGTGATTCACTTTCAGACACCATTCTCTCTTCCAGATTGATAAGCTCAGTTGCCGTCAGGGTAAGACGGCTAATAAAAAATTCCGCTACTGCTGTGGGAGTCTTTGCACGGGTATGTGCCACCATATCGAGTACGGTAACATCCCTTTCATGGCCAATGCCGCTGATTACCGGAAGAGGGAACTGTGCCACATTCGTCGCCAAAAGATAGGAATCGAAACAACTCAGCTCAGATGAAGCACCTCCACCCCGGATAATTGCCACCGCATCGAATAGATCCCTGTATTGGAAGACCTTCTCCAATGCCGTGATAATGGAAGCTTCGCTCCTGTCACCCTGCATAATCGCCGGAAACAGTTTTGTATAGAAAACAAGCCCTCCGGGATTATTCGCCAATTGGTCACAAAAATCCTCATATCCCGCGGCAGTAGGCGACGAGATCACCGCAATCCGATGGGTCAATTCCGGCAGTTCCAGTTCCCTGTTGAGCGTTAACACGCCTTCCTCTTCCAGTTGTTTCAGGATGAGTTGCCGGTTACGCGCTATCTCTCCGAGGGTGAACGAGGGGTCGATATCCACCACAGTGAGTGAATATCCATATAACTCATGAAACTCAACCGACACTCGCACCAATACGTTGATGCCGGAAGCGAACTGCTGTCCGGTCTCATTCTCGAAATAGGCAGATAGCATCTGAAAGAGGTTCGACCAGATTACGCCCCTTGCTTTCGCAATGATGGATTGGGTTACAGTATCTTTCTCTACAAATTCAAGGTAGCAGTGTCCGTTGCGGTTACGGCGCACATCGCTTGTCTCCGCCCGCATCCAGTAGCTCTCCGGCAAATGGTCGCGGATAGCATCTTTCACCTGACGGTTAAGTTCGGATAATGTGAGAAAAGATTGGCTCATAGTTATATCTCCACCTTGTATATACGCTGCTTAAACGGTTCATCCGTTACGAAATAGAGATATCGGTTATTTTCGCGCACACTGTCTTGTAACGGAACAAGTAATGTTTTCACCTCTTCAAATCTATAGGCAGCAATCAAATATCCCGATTCATCGAGTAGACGAAAAGAGTAAGAAGAGGGAGAAAAGAGCGGATCAGACAGACTTACCACGTAATTACCGGAAGATTCGGGACGAATATCCCATTCGTTGTCCGTCACTTTTTGGGGATAAGATTTCAATCTTCCCAATATCTCTTTCATTGCCCGATGAAAATCAGGGATACCATACCCATATATGGAATCAGGATTGAGATATCTGTCAGCCGACCGTTTTACGATATCTGCCACTTCCGAACGGTGGAGGGAAGGATTCACCGACCATAATGAGGTGATCAAGCCGGTGAGAAAAGGAGATGAGAGGGATGTACCGTTCGTATGTGTTATTGCCCCGTCGCAGCCGATGGTAATTGTTTCTTTTCCCACGGAAACCAGATCGGGTTTGATACGGTTATCGGCCGTCAACCCATGTGAACTGAAAGAGGTAATAATACTGTCCGTACCTACTGCTCCCACAGCCAACACATTCTTTGCATCAGCCGGCGGGGTAATCTTTTGCCACCTCTTATTCCCTTCGTTACCGGCGCTTACTACTATTAACATCCCTTTTTCATAGGCTTTATCGGCAGCCTGCGACATCAACGACACATTTCCATCCAATTCGGTATGGGTGTAACTCAATAACTTGTCGTCAAAAGAATTGTATCCTAATGAAGTATTGATAATATCAACCCCCAGGCTATCGGCAAACTCAATAGCCCGTACCCAATAATCCTCCTCTACCGGAAACTCGCTGGTCGTATCTTCCGATCGCAGAAGCCAATAAGTAGCCTCAGGAGCAGATCCCATCATCACCCCCGGCAGATCGGCCGCCATTGTCGACAGCACTTTGGTACCATGATCACTGGAGGCAAATATAGTTCCGGATGGCACAAAATCCATATAACCTCCCAACCGGACCGATTCGAAACGGGGAATCACATCAAAATTAGTGAATCCGGCATCAATCACGCCCACTATCAGATTCCTGCCCCTGAATCCCGCATCAGCCATGACAACAGCATTATGCAGCCGGAATTGTGCATCGGTAAAGCCATACTTTGTACCATCACCCACATTCTCATCACAACCTATCGACAGCAAGCGGGGACGGATTCTTTCTTCTGCAGGCAATTTATTTCCCCGCCAGACATATTTTACCGAATCGACAAACGAAAGGGATTCTATATTCCCTACTCCCAGGCTATCATTTACCTCCACCACCAGGGTATTGAACCATTTACTATGTGTGATAACCTTTCCACCAGCCCTTTCCACCAATGTAAAATAATCACGGGCTATAGGCAGGTCCGTCTCATTGATCTCTACTTCTTCTTTCTTTTTTCTTTTGATTGCCCGCTCGGAGAGGAAAGTATCGGGATTATCGAGTGAGTGGGAGGTATTACCCTTATCTTTCAGATAGACCCGGAACTTATAATATTGCGGATAGTGCAAAGACTGTCCGGAAGAGAGAAGTGTAAATAGTGATAAAAGAAACAGGAACAAATACCTCATTGCGTCAAATCTTTTTTGGAAGAGAATCGATCCCGCACCTTTTGTCTTCTCTTAAGGATGAAGAAAAGCAACAGCGCTATCAACAGACAGGCTCCGATTATCCCGAAAAACTCGCCCCAGTTACCCGACACCTTGTATCTTGGGTAAGCCATCGCAGCCATAATGCCAAAATAGGCAAGCAGCACCAAAGGAAAAAGTATATGTCGTTTAATTTTTCTACTCATTGACTGTTGATATTATATTGGCAAAGCGTTCAATTTTCTCTTTCGAGATGGCAACAACCAGGTCTCCCTGCTCTATCATCCGGGTAGTTACCACACGCTCCCAGAAACTCAGTTTTAATTTGTCGATCTCTCCCCCGAAGTAATCACGCACCACTGCTTTCCGGTTAAGGATTTCAGGAAATGCATCGTCAAGCTGCTGTTGCGCCTTCTCTCCCGAATAGATACAATTGATAAACAGTCCCAGTCGTTTTGTGGCAAGCAACTCCAGATTCTCGCCGCAAAAGGATGATATCTCCTCCTGGATTTTTCCATTATGGATGGATCCCCCCACGATGACTGCATCATATCCTGAAAGATCGGGTAGGAAATCCCTTCTGTTCAGGTTGCAGATATCTACCTTACCGCCTATCTGCCTGAAGAGTTCCCGGGCACATTTTTCCACTGTGCCGTGATTGGATGCAAAGACAATCAGCGTATTGTCCATGAATAGTTATTTCAAATTCTGCAATGTTTCAACAAGATAATCGTAGCATTTCCCCACAGTAGTTATCTGAACCGCCTCATCAGGCGAGTGTGCCCCGGTGATAGTCGGTCCGAAAGAGACGATATCCAGTTTTTGTTCCACGTTCGACTGGATAATACCACATTCTAGTCCGGCATGGATCACCACCACCTTAGGCCTCTCGCCATACTTCTGCAGATAGATCCTCTCCATGGTGTGCAACAATTCGGAACCGGCATTGGGTTGCCACCCCGGATAATCACCCGAGAATTCCACTTTTGCCCCGGCCAGATGAAACAGGCTCTCTACCGAAGAGCAAACCCAATCCTTACGGCTTTCGGAGGAGCTCCGTACCAGCAGTTTTATCTCCACACTGTCTCCGGAAGATTCCACAAGCGCCAGGTTCAGTGAACTCTCCACCACTCCCGGGAAATCGGCCAGATAGCTGATCACGCCATTCGGACAACCCTCCACCGCATTGATAATATCGTCCTGCACCTCTTCGGGCAGGAGTGCGTCCGGCATATCGATCTTCTCTGCCTTAAAAGAGATATTTTCTTCAATACCGGCAAAATCTTCACGGAACAGCGATTCATATTCACTCACCAGATCAACCAGGTCGTCCGAGAGTTGTTCGGGGATGGTCAATACCACAAACGATTCACGAGGGATGGCATTGCGCAACGACCCACCCTGAATGCTACCAATACGGGCCTCGTAATTAGCCACCACATCTTTCAGGAAACGGTTCATCAACTTGTTCGCATTGGCACGTCCCAAATGGATCTGCACACCGGAGTGTCCACCTTTCAACCCCTGCAGGCTCACCTTATAGGCTACATCACCTTCGTCGATCTCCTTATCGGGCTGAAACCGGAAGGAGACATTCACATCCCTGCCCCCGGCACATCCTATACAAAGCTCACCATCCTCTTCGGTATCGAGATTAAGCATCATCGCACCTTCCAGGAATCCTTTCTCCAGACCGTTTGCACCATCCATTCCGACCTCTTCGTCGATAGTAAAAAGCGCTTCGAGCGGAGGGTGTTGCAGTGAGCCATCTTCAAGTACCGCCATCATAATAGCGCAACCGACACCGTTGTCGGATCCCAACGTAGTGGCACGGGCTTTCACCCATTCCCCGTCGATATATGTCTCTATGGGATCTGAGCCAAAATCATGTTTCACTCCCGCATTTTTTTGGGGTACCATATCGAGGTGCGATTGCAGGATCACCCCTTTACTACTTTCATACCCCTTAGATGCCGGTTTTTTGATCACCACATTGCCCACTTTATCCTGATTTGTTTCCAGATTAAGTGATTTCCCAAATTCCATTACGAATCGGGTCACCTCCTCCATCTGTCCCGTTGGACGGGGTATCTGGGTAAGTGAATAGAAATGGTTCCAAACTCTTTGCGGATCTAAATTCAAAATTTCTGCTACAGCCATATTATTCTTTTATTTTTTGATTTAAGTCAGTCGATTCGTTCCTTTTCACATACGGCATGGCGAGTACGCCAAAAAGACCGTAAAGTATCTGCCATACCGATTGGATTATAAATACCGCTCCGGCAAAGGCAAGCGCCTCTTTTTCCGTCACCCCGAGGATAATGAGTGAAGAGATGACGACAAAATGCCAGGGTCCGATTCCTCCCTGTACGGGGACGGAAATACCGATATTGGTCATCGCAAATACGATCAGACCGGCCAGAGGGCCAAGGTCTTTCGTAAAATCAAACGCGAAGAAACAAATGTAAAAATACAAATAAAAACAGAACCAGACCAAGATCGTATAAATTATTATACGTTTTTTCTCCTTCATCTTGGAGATAAGCGTCAGGTCGTATTTCAACGTGGTAAAGAATTTGGTGATTTTCTCCATCAGGAGCGTTTTCCTGAAGAGGGTAAGCATTAACAGAATGGCCACCAGCAGGAGAGCCATTCCCACATAAAACCAGACAGATGTGAAAAAGTCAGTCAATCCCTTGGTCAATTCGGCATTATCACGAAGATAGGAGATGAAAAAATCGATGTAAAGCAGCACACTGATAAAGATAATGGACAGTCCTGCCATAATATCCAGCATCTTATCCACCAAAAATGTCTCCAGCGTCTTTGCAAAGGGAATCTTGTCATACCGGCTTACCACTCCGCATCGCCATATATCTCCGGCACGTGGAAGCACAAAATTGACGGCATAATTACCAAGAGTAGCATAAACCAGGCTGGCTCGGGGAGGATGATATCCTAGCGAGTTGACGAATAACTCCCACCTTAATCCCCTTATATAATTCCCTATCAGTCCAAAAATGAGAGAAGCTGCTATCACACCAATATTAGATGATTTAGTGATATGCCATAACTCCCTCACATCGGTATTCCTGTACATCGCCCAAATAATCACCAATCCGAGCGACAGGGAAAATAGTATCTTCAACAGACTCTTGAACGAATCCTTATTTACTTTCACCTGTTATCAATTAATTGAGATCTTACACAACTACGATCACCCCCATAAGCAAAGGCAAGCGGATACAAGTCGTGCGACAGTTGTATCTCTTTTTTTATGAACTCATTTGTCCTTTTTTACGCAATAAAATATTACCTTTGCGGCGGTAAAGATAAGGAATAATCACCATATTGCAATGTTTCCGGTAAAAGCAAAAAAAAACCTGGGACAGCATTTCCTAAAGGAGAAGGAAATCGCGCGTCGCATTGCGGCAACCCTTGATGGGTACCCCTCGCTACCAGTGTTGGAGGTGGGACCCGGGACAGGTGTGCTTACCGAATTTTTGCTGGAGAACCGGAGAGACCTTACTGTGGTAGAGATCGACCGGGAGTCGGTTGCCTACCTCAAAGAGCACTACCCTATTCTGGAGGGTAAGATTCTGGAGCAGGATTTTCTCCGGATGGATCTCAGCCAATATTTTGACACTCCTATCTGCATCATCGGTAATTATCCTTATAATATCTCTTCACAAATTTTTTTCAAGGTACTCGACAATAAAGACTCCGTCCCCTGTTGTTCGGGTATGATTCAAAAGGAGGTTGCGGAACGCATGGTAGCTTCACCCGGCAGCAAGGCCTATGGTATTCTTACTGTTTTATTGCAGGCATGGTACGATGTGGAATACCTCTTCACGGTGAATGAACAGGCGTTTATTCCTCCACCCAAAGTCAAATCGGCAGTTGTACGGCTCACCCGCAATAAGCGAAAGCAACTCAACTGCGATGAGAAGCTATTCAAAATGGTAGTGAAGACAGGGTTTAACCAGCGGCGAAAAATGCTCCGCAACTCTGTCAAGTCACTACTCTCCGGAGAGGAGCCTTTGCCCGACGACCCTATGCTTACGAAACGGCCGGAGCAACTGTCGATCGAGCAATTCGAAGCACTGACCAACCTGTTGGAACCGCTGGTCAAACAAGCTCACCCGAAAGAGAGATAGACCATTTTTGAACTAATTTGAATCACGATTAAAAAGGAGATATCATGGCGGAAGTAAAACTTTTTTATCACAAAGACGGCATCGTGAGATTGAGCCGCAGCCTCGATTTCCTAAAGTCAAACCCCATCGGCAATTTTCTCTGGATCGACCTCAACGACGTGGACGAAGAGATAGAGAACGAACTCGAAGATTTTCTCAAGATATATATCCAGGAAGAAGAAGAGATGATCGAGATCGAGATGTCGTCACGTTATATCGAGACCAACGACACACTGGTGGTTAACTCCAACTTCCTATTGTCCAACTTCGAAACTGATCCTGTTTCGTTTATACTCAAAAACAATATATTGGTGACTGTTCGTGGCGAGGAACTGATCTCATTTCACGAAACGGTAAAAAAGATATCGGCCAATCCGCGGAACTATCCTACCGGAGCCCACGTATTGGTGGCGCTCTTAGAAACGCGCGTAGAGTTTGATGCCGACATGATAGAGAACATGACCCAGAAGATCACCCAGTTAAGTAACTCTCTCACTTTACAGGAAGCCGACGAGGAATTGCTGTCGGAGATCAAAAACCTACAAGAAAAGACGATGATGCTCCGCGAAAATATTATCGACAAACAGCGTGTGGTATCGAGTATGTTACGAAGTGAATTCATCCCTGTTGAGTTACAACCCAAGCTCACCATTATCGTCAAGGATATCAATTCATTGGTAGAGCACATCAAATTCAGCTTCGACCGTCTCGACTACCTGCAAGATACTTTCCTCGGGTATGTAAACATCGAACAGAACAAGATCATCAAGATATTTACCATCGTGTCGGTGATCTTTATGCCACCCACATTGATCGCGAGCATCTACGGGATGAACTTCGACATTATGCCGGAACTGCATAAAAGATGGGGATATCCCGGCGCTATTATTTTGATGATTATATCGTCACTATTTATCCTCTATTATTTCAGGAAGAAGAAGTGGCTGTGATTTTTTTTAGAGTAAAGAGTAAAGAGTAAAGAGTAAAGACTTTATTTAAGATTTTCAGATTCAAAAACCAAGACAATTTAAAATAAAGAATTGGAGATTGAGGCTGGAATTGAGATTGGGGTTGTTATTCGAGCATAAAATGCATTTGGGCTGCTTTCTCAGGGAAAAGGGTGTTCAATGGTACTTTTTTTTCTGATGTATGATATCCAAGGAGTGACTGCGCAAGTTCCCTGATATCGATTTCAATCATCTCTTTGTCGGCTGAATGATCTGGCTCACTTAAGGGAAGTTCTCTCTTGACCCCTCCCTTACTGATCGTGAACAAGGCATTGTTCTGTTCAATCAACTCGTCATGGAGGGAAAGAGAAAATGATTCTCCTTTGTAATACGAGGTAAACAGAGAGAGTAGCTTTTCCGCATCAATCACACGTGCCATCCCCATCACATTTCTTTTTATCGGAAAATCATAAAGTCCAGCTTCCTCCACTATGGCAAGAAAGTCATCAAATGATTTCTGCACTGTCATATCATTCTTCCTGAACAAAGTATTGAACTCCCTGAAAGCGGCGTGCAGGTCATCAGGATATTTTCCTATCAGTACTTTCAACGAAGGTAGTGCTTCCGTTCCGGTATCGAAGGCCTGTGCAAAGCCATATTT
>JBAYRG010000093.1:0-9881 GCA_041676805.1 Proteiniphilum sp. | reverse complement strand
GTTGTAACGTTCCAGATCCAATTGCAGTTCCCGGGTGATCTTTGCCGTATACATAACGGCACTGACCCCGGGATTCCTTTTAGCGAACATAAACAATACATTTTCATCCACATAGTTGTCGATGAGTATCAGCGATTTTCTTGCCGATTTGATCAATCCCGTAACAAAGGCGTAGGCGTCGAATATTTGTCCGTCATAGAAAATACCTTCTACGGGAGGCAGTGAAGTGCGTACAAAGAAATCTATTTGTTCCTGATGCTTTGCTACTTGTTCATCATGCCTTGCTACTGTTTTTTCGAGTTGTTTCACCCGCCGGTTTATGGCATAGCCTTTCAGCAGATATTCCTTTAAGACCTTGTTCGCCCATTGACGAAATTTGGTTGCATTTTGAGAATTTACGCGATAGCCGACAGAAATAATCGCATCCAAATTATAAAACTTGGTTCGGTATGTTTTTCCATCGGCGGCAGTATGTTCCAAAATGGAACTAACTGATTTCTCTACTAATTCTCCGCTATTGAAAATATTATTCAAGTGTTTTGTTATTGCAGGTCTTTTTGTACCGAATAATTCAGCAATTTGTGCCTGGGTAAGCCACACCGTTTCATCTTCCAGCTTTACTTCCAGCCGTATCGTTTCATCGGGTTGGTAGAGTATGATTTCGCCTTTATGCTCCATTGTGTCTTTTTTAGATTATCATTGGACACGAAGGTACGAAACAGTTTTTAGATGACGGGCTTATTGTCAACTAAATAAACGTGTAACCCAACAGAAGCTTTTGAAAAGTCAAACTCGGACTTGAAATTAAAACAGTGCAGTTTAAAAGTATAAAAATAGGAAAATAGTGCAGTTTAAATATGTGATTATCGAAATATAGTGCAGTTTATAAAAATATTCATATCTTTGTATGTATAACATAAAACACTGTAACACATGGATATAAATGCTTACAAGTAAGTACTGTTAGATCAACAGAAAGAAAAAGATGAAATTTTACCGGAAAATCTTACTGCAAGGCGCGAAGAAGTTTATTTTGACTTAAACAGTCAGTTAGCGCAAATTGTGATAGGAGTTCGCCGCAGTGGAAAATCCACACTCTGTCATAAAATACTGAAACAAAATGGTATAAACTACGCTTATGTCAATTTCGACGATGAGCGTTTGTATAACTTGAAAACGGAAGACCTTAATGCCGTGCTGGAAGCGTTATATATGGTCTATGGTGATTTCAAATATCTTTTTTGTGATGAAATTCAGAATATTCCTTCGTGGTTTTTGTTCGTCAATCGACTGTTACGACAGAAAATGCGACTGGTTATTACAGGCTCAAACGCTAAATTGTTGAGTGGAGAGTTAAGTACGCACCTTACAGGTCGTTATAATCAAATTGAATTATTCCCTTTTTCTTTTTCGGAAATTTTGACATACAAAAATATTTCTGCCAATGACGACTCCACTTTGGGTGTTGCCCGTCGCAAGGCGGCATTCGAAGAGTACATGTCGCAAGGCGGTTTTCCCGAACTTTTCGAGGTTAAAAACAAGAAGGCATATATCCGAAATCTTTTCAACTCAATTATCATGAGGGATATAAAGCAACGGTTTTCGGTCCGCTACCCGGAGGCGTTGCGAAAGATGGCTGATTATCTGGCCGATACAGTTTGTTCAGAAATCAATTACAAAAGTCTGGCAAAACAATTCTCGTTTGGTTCGGCACATACGGCAGAAAATTATGTAAGTTATTTGCGGCAAGCCTATTTGCTTATCGGACTGCAAAAATTTTCATTCAAAAGCCGAGAGCGTATTCGCAACGAGAAAAATTATGTGATTGACACCGCTTTTATTTCAACGGCGAAAGAGGGATTTTCAACGCAAAATTTTGGTTGGCGACTTGAAAATATTGTCTGTATCGAACTTTTTCGCCGGAGAAATCAGACCTTACACGATGTTTATTATTTTAAAAACGGTTATAAGATTGATTTTGCGTTAGTTTCCGGCAACAAAGTTGTTGAATTAATACAGGTTTCCGTGGATATTTCCGCTCAAAAAACTTTCAATCGGGAAGTCAACGCACTATTGCGTGCCAGCACAGAGTTGGATTGTAACAATCTAACCCTTATCATGCTAAACGAAGATAGTACACACACAGTGGATAATCAAACTATACATATTACTCCGGTATTGAAATGGCTTTTAGCAAAATAGGTCAACATACCTATTTTTCACGATATCACAGTGGTCTTCGTATCATAAACTGTCAGATTTTCATCAGATACAACCCTGTCGAATAATATAAAATCGTTACTTTTGTAATCTTACACCGAATATCCGGAAATGAAAGTACTTTTCATCAGCACATACGATATACAGGGGGGCGCGGCCATAGCGGCAACCCGGTTACTGCATGCGATGCGCCATGCCGGATGCGATGTGTCGATGGCGGTGCACACCCGGCTGGGCAACGATACGGCTACGTTCACAGCCGGACGCCAGACAGCCAACAAAATACGTTTTTACTGGGAACGTGGCGTTATCTACCTGTACAACAGGCTATCAAAGAAAAACCTGTTCGATGTATCGATTGCCAATACCGGAGTATCTATAACCAAACTACCTGCTTTCAGGGAGGCTGATGTAATCCACCTCCACTGGGTAAACCAGGGTATGCTTTCCGTAAAAGAAATGGGAGAAATCCTCGCCTCAGGAAAGAAAGTGGTCTGGACGATGCACGATATGTGGCCCTTTACCGGCATCTGCCATCATGCCGGCGACTGTACCGCTTACACTACCGGCTGCGGCTACTGTCCCTATCTGAAAGCGCCCTCCAGGAACGACCTGTCGCATACTGTTTTCAAACGGAAACAGTCCGCCTACAGGAAAGGAAATATCACCTTCACAGCCTGTAGCCACTGGCTAAGGGAGCTGGCCGAAAAGAGCCCGCTCACCCAGGGACACAGGGTTATCTCCATCCCCAATCCTATCGATACGGAGATCTACCGCCCGATGGATAAAAACGAGATACGTAAAAAACTGAAGTTGCCTGCCGACAGGAAAATCATCCTGTTCGCCGCGGTAAAAGCTTCCGACAAGCGCAAAGGGATGGACTATCTGGTAGAAGCGGCCAGGCTGATGGCCCACCGTTCCGACAACCTGCTATTTCTGATTGCCGGAAACCAGGGAGGGGAGATAGAAAAACAACTTTCATTTCCGTCAAGGAGTATGGGGTATGTCTCACCCCAACGGATGCCGGAACTCTATATTGCCGCCGACCTGTTTGTCACGCCCTCACTCTATGAGAACCTGCCCAACACCATCATGGAGGCGATGGCCTGCGGAACACCCTGCGTGGGTTTTCACACCGGAGGTATTCCTGAAATGATCGATCACCGGAAAAACGGATATATAGCCGAATACAAAAACGCGCAAGATCTGGCAAACGGGCTGATCTGGACATTGTTTGAAGCCGATTTCGAAACGCTTTCCGCCAACGCCCGCGGCAAAGTGCTGGAGAAGTACGTACAGGAGAAAGTCGCCCAACAATACAAGGAAATTTATGAATCTAAACAAAAATAACAATATCACCGATAAAGAATACTGGGACAATTACTGGCGCAATTACCGGTATGACAAGATTCCCCAGAAAGTGGTATTCGAGAAATTTATGCCGAAGCTGACCTGGGGGCAGCACTTTATCGAGATCGGCGGATTTCCGGGGATCTTTGCCGCCTATTTCTATCGGCGGGGCATCCACGACGTGACGATACTCGATTTTCATATCGACAAAGAGATTGTCCGCAATTTTGAAAAGATCAACGGACTGCCGGAAGGAACCATCCAGTGCATCGACAGTGATTTTTTCACCTTTTCATCCGACAGAAAATATGATATTGTCTTCTCGTCCGGTTTCATCGAGCATTTCGAAGATACACAAGATGCCATCAGGCGCCACGTGGAACTACTATCGGAGAACGGGCAACTATTGATCCTTATTCCCAACTTTTTGGGATTAAATGGAGAACTCCAGCGACGATTCGACAAGGAGAACCTCGAGGCCCATAATCTGCAATCGATGGAAATACTCCACCTGAAAGAAATCATGCACTCTTTCAACCTTCATGATCTCTCCATAGAATATATAGGAAAGCCGATGCTTTGGCTCGAACCGAAACCGGAAAACCGGAACAGACGGAAATGGGTAAAGATGTTGAGCTATGCCCTTAAACTATTCCCTGTAAAAGGAAAGCTATTATCACCCTATATTGCCATTTACGCACGGAAATAATGAAACTATCGGTCATCACCGTCACATATAACGCAGAAAAAACGCTGGAACGAACGTTGAAAAGCATACAAGAACAGACCTACTCTGATCTGGAGCATCTGATTGTGGATGGAGCGTCGCACGACGGAACGGTGAAACTGATCCGGAAATACGCGGAAGAGAAGGCCAATCTCCAAAATGTGGAAGACGGAGAGCAGAAGATACGATGGATCAGCGAACCCGACCGCGGGCTGTACGACGCCATGAACAAAGCCATCGGCATGGCCTCAGGTGACTATCTCTGTTTCCTGAACGCGGGAGACACCTTTTTCTCAACTGATACGGTAGAGAGAATGATGCACTCTTTAGATGCGGGAAACCTTCCTGACATCCTCTATGGAGAGACTGCCATCGTGAATGATAAGGGTACCTTTCTCCATATGCGCCGTCTAAAAGCGCCCGAAAAACTTACGTGGAAGAGTTTTAAACAGGGGATGCTGGTCTGCCATCAGGCTTTTATCGTGAAACGGGAAATGGCGGAACCCTACGACCTCTCCTATCGTTTTTCATCCGACTTCGACTGGTCCATCCGAATGATGAAGAAAACTTCATCCATTCATAACACCCACCTCACACTGATCAACTACCTGAACGAAGGTATGACCACCGCCAATCGCAAAGCATCTTTAAAAGAGCGCTACCGTATTATGGCAAAATATTATGGAGATATCTCCACCTTTTTTCATCATATCTGGTTTGTGATCAGGGCAATCGTAAAATAAGAATTATTCTTCAATATTTATTTCTTATTCAAAGAAAATCGACTAAATTTGTAAGGAACTTTCAATATAAGTATTATGTCAACAGTTATTGCCAAGATAGATATAAGCGGTCCCACTGGAAAGCGGATTCTAAGAGATTTGCAAAATCATCCTAAAGTGGCAAAAATAGAAATCCCTTTACCCAAAGAATTAGAGGAGAAAAAATTATACACCGTAGAAGAAGCCTTTAAAGGATTACGGGAGAAAGTGAAACAGCACTACTCGAAAAAATGAAACAGTCTCAGATTGTAGTTTCTGAGGAGGCTAAATCAGACATTGATAATTTATTCGATTTTATAGTTACTGAATATAAAAGCGAACTTACCGCCAATAGATATATCAATGGATTAGAAAACAGAATCTATTCTTTATCTCGGTCAGCAGAAATATATCAAATTCAAACTTCACCTTATTTTACAAAGTTCGGCGACAACATTCGGCGCATCAATTATAAAAAAATGGCTATTATATATTCCATTTATGGTCATTATGTATATATTCACAAAATAGTAGCTTCTTCGCTCATCCCCGAAATATAAATGCAACGACGAAAATTAAAGATAGAAGAACTGAATCGCATCTCGATCGAGGAATTTCGGGAAGCAGATAAAATACCGTTGGCGGTGGTACTCGATAACGTGCGTAGCCGGCACAATATCGGTTCGGTATTCCGAACGGGAGATGCTTTTCGGGTAAACGAAATAGTGCTTTGCGGCATTACCGGCACTCCACCCGATGTGGAAATACATAAGACTGCCCTCGGAGCCGAAGATGCGGTAAAATGGCGTTATTTTGAAGAAACCCTTTTAGCGGTGGAAGCGTTGAAAAGAGAGGGCTATACCCTCTTCTCCATTGAGCAGGCGGAAAACAGCAGCTCACTAAAGAATATTAAACTGGAAAAAGGAAAAAAATATGCAGTAATCTTCGGCCACGAAGTGCATGGCGTATCACAACAGGTGATAGACGCTTCAGACGGTTGTATCGAAATTCCACAATACGGCACCAAACACTCCCTCAACGTATCAGTGACAGCAGGTATTGTAATATGGGATTTCTTCCAGCAACTTAGAAAATAGGCAAAAGTTGTAAATAGAACCGGCGACTATAAAGAAAATCATATTGAAACATACGCCGGTCATCATTCTAAATTCTAAAGAAACCTTCAAACACTTGTGTTATCCGTACCATTTGATTATTTTTGCACGTATAAATTATTTTAATATGGATTCAAAGCTAACTTTAAAATTAGATACAAACGTAATAAAAAAAGCCAAGAAATACGCTTCAAGCAAGAAAGTAAGTTTATCAGGATTAATTGAAAATTATCTTGATTCAATTACTTCCGGGGAAGTTGATGATTTTGAAATTTCACCGTTTGTCAAAAGCATCTCCACGGGAAAAAGTATTCCGGCGGATATTGACTACAAAACGGATTATACCGAATATATAGAGAAGAAATACCGATAACATGCAAAAGATATTATTGGACACGAATATAATCATCGACTTTCTGGGAGAACGGAAAAACTTTTATGACCCTGCTGCAAAGATTATAACGTTAGCCGACAGGAAGAAAATCAAAATTTATGTTTCTGCGGTTTCAATGGCAACGGCCTATTATGTTTTAGCAAAATACGAAAACAAAAAAGCGGCTTTGGAAAAAGTCAGAAAATTTAAAGTTTTATGCGAAATCTCCCTCATGAATAACGAAGTGTTTGAAAAAGCACTCAACGCCCAATTTGATGATTTTGAAGATGCGTTGCAATATTTTAGTGCTGTTGAAAACCGTTGCGACTTGATTATCACCAGGAACGAGAAAGATTTTAAAACCGCATTGATCCCTGTAATGAACCCCGAAAATTATTTGCAGGCATTAAGGAAATAACTGTAAGTCCGCCACATTCTCACATCTCTTCAATACCACACTCTCCCCGTCGAATTCGGCATAGGAAAAAAGAGTGATCCAGTCGCCCAGCATGATCACGCGGCTCTTTTGGGCGATAGGCAGGTCGAGCAGTACATGGCGGTGGCCGAAAATAAAATAGTTGATATCGGGTATCTCCTTCAGTTTATTTTTTGCAAAACGAATCAAATGCTCCTTTTCCTCTCCCAGATAGGGCATTACGCCCCCACTCTCACGGCTGCTGTCGGACCAGGCGTGTGCCAATGGGATGGTCCATCTTGGATGGATGGCTGAAAAGCATTTTTGCAGGAATTTACTGTGAAAAAGTTTCCTGAGAAGGTGAATCGAACGTGAGTCATCGCCCAACCCATCGCCATGGGCAAGGAAAAACTTCTTATCCCCTATCTCCGTGATAAACGGCTCCAAATGAAGGATCATACCGCACTCTTTGGAAAGATAGTCGCTGAGCCAAAGGTCATGATTTCCCGCGAAAAAATGAATCTCCACTCCATCATCGGTCAATTCACCCAACTTTCCCAGTAGCCGTGTAAATCCTCTGGGTACCACATATCGGTATTCATACCAATAGTCGAAGATATCCCCCATCAAAAAGATCTGGACAGCATCATCACTCACGCTATCCAACCATCGACATAACTTACGTTCCGTTTCAACAGAATCGGCATGCGATTTGGAGCCTAAGTGGGCATCGGAAAGAAAATATATTTTATTTCTCACGGATCACTTATACAACTACCCCTTTAACCCTGATTACATCATTCCCAACTCCAGCAAGGCCTCTTCGCTCATCATCGACCGGTCCCAGGGGGGATCGAAAGTGAGGTCGATCTCCACTTTATTCACCTCCGGGATCGATTCCACCTTCAACTGCACATCCATCAGGATGAAATCGGCAGCCGGGCAACTGGGCGAGGTGAATGTCATCTCAACAGTGACATTATTCTCCTCATCGACATCCACATCGTAGATCATTCCCAGATCATAAATATTCACTGGTATTTCAGGGTCATACACCGTACGGAGCATGATCACTATCTTATCTTGTAAAGCTTGTAATTCTTCGTTCATAATCTCATTTTTTTATTAAACCGATTGCCCGGCATATTGTTTAATCGCATCAGATAATTCCTTCATCCGCAAAACTGAAATAACTGTCGCCACAAACGATAATATGATCTAACAGAGAGATATCCATCCATTGGGCAGCCTCCTTCAATTTTTTGGTGAGGTGGGTATCCTGCGGACTGGGCCGGCATTGTCCAGAGGGATGATTGTGCCCAAGAATAACCCCCGACGCATACAGGTTAAGCGCCTCCCGAAGGATTAACCGGATATCCACCACTGTGCCCGATATACCGCCACGGCTCACCTGAATGGAACTGAGCACTTTGTTTGACCGGTCAGTCAGTAAAGCCCAGGTCTCCTCATGGTTCAGATCGGAAAGCAGAGGAAAAAAATGCTCATAGGCAATCCTCGACGAAGTGATCTTTCTCCTCTGAGGTATTTCAATGTCCTTCCTCCGTCGCCCCAGCTCAAGCGCAGCAACTAAAGTGACCGCTTTGGCTTGCCCGATCCCCCGGAAATTACTGATCAAATCCGACACACTCATCCGCGCCAGCTGGTTCAAGTTATTACCGGCTTTCGATAAAATATCCTGGCTTAACTCTACCGCGCTTTGCCGGTCATTACCCGACCCGATAAGGATGGCGAGAAGCTCCGAATCGGAAAGTACTGAAACACCTTTCAGCAATAATTTTTCACGGGGGCGGTCTTCCTCCGCCCACTGTTTGATGCTTAACTTGCTCATAACGGCTTTCTTCCAGAGTTAGACAGAGCAAATATAGTGAAAATTTTTAATCCTCAGCTCTCAAAGTCTTGATTCTTGACTCTGACATCACCTCACAAACACCCAGCTATCTTCCTTCGAAAGGGTAGGATAGAAAAAATAACCTTCCCAATCGAAACCCTTCACCTCCTCAGGGTCGACCAACCTGTTTTTGATGATAAATCGGGAGATGAGACCACGTGCCTTCTTGGAATGCACCACAATCTGTTTCAATGTATCGTTCTCCTGCTGCAGAAACTGGATATCGATGATCCTCGTTCCTTTCGGCAACTTGTTTCTCCGAACGACCTTCGCATACTCCTTTGATGCCACATTGATGATGGTCTTATCCCCTTTTCGAAGTCTTTTGGAGAGGTATTCATTGACCGTTTCTTCCCAGAAATCGTAGAGGGTCTTGTATCCCGGCGGCACAATTTTTCGCTGCATCTCCAACCGGTAAGGCCTGATCGTATCCAACGGGCGGACAATGCCATATAACCCTGAAATGATATTGAGGTGCTGTTGCGCGAAATCGAAATCCTTCACGGAGAAGTCATGGGCGTTCAATCCCTTATAGGCGATCCCGTTATAGGCGATCGCCGCCGATTGTTTTGGCGTAGACCGGAGATCATACGTCTGGAAATACTCATATACTTCACGCGCCATTTTAGCGTTAATCGCCATCTCCGCCGCAATCTCCCTTTCCGACAACTGCCGGCAAACGGCTATCAGTTCTTTGCTCTTTTCGGGAAACAACGGCCTGGTGGATTTTACCTCTTTCATTTCATCCGAAAAACCCATCAATTTAGCCGGTGAAAGAATTATTTGCATATCTCTATTTTATCAAAACCTTCTTATACTTTTCTTGAACCATAGCTTGAAGACCGGATCATTGAAACTGACCGTCTTTCCCGAAATATCGATCAACTCCTTGTTTTCAAGCGATGTTTTAAGTCTTCTTATATTGGCTGACGTCCCCAATTGATAACGCTCCAGATTCTCCCTTTTGGTAAATTCAGACGTCACCCCATCCGCCACAGCGGACAAGAAATT
>JBAYRG010000092.1:0-9912 GCA_041676805.1 Proteiniphilum sp. | reverse complement strand
CTTTCTTATAATAAACCGGTTACTACCTCTTCCAACCTTGATGGTTATCCGAAAGAAAATGCTGTGGACGAAAATGTTCGTACTTCATGGGTCGCATCCTCCAACACCGAAGGAGAATGGATAACTATTGACTTGCTTGTATCTTCTCTTATTCATGCTATCCAGGTGAATTTCAGCGAAGAGGGGTCAACACATCAGGGATACAGGGAAGATATTTACCAGAGTTATACAATATCGGCCTCCAACGATGGAAAAAAATGGTATCTGATAGTTGATAAAAGCAATAAGCGAACCGACACTCCCCATGATTACATAGAATTTGAAGAACCTTTTAAGGCACGATATATCCGCTTAGAAAATAAAAGATATACGGTGGCACCTTATTTTTCTTTGCGTGATTTACGTGTGTTTGGTAAAGGATCGGGATGCAAACCTGTGGCGATCGAGAATTTCATCGTACAACGTAATCCTAATGATCCCTGTAAAGCCACGCTGAAGTGGAACGCTACCGAAGGAGCGGAAGGATACATTATTCGTTATGGCACGAAAAAAGATAAACTATATAATAATTTTCAGATTTGGGAAAAAACAATGCTGAATATAAACAGTCTGAACAGTGGCGTTCCCTATTATTTCACAATCGACACATATAATTCAAACGGGGTGACTCCAGGAGAAAAAATTATTAAGAGTCTATAGTGTGATTTATAATAACTGCCTATACCTTTTGGTCAAGTTCGTATTCAATAATATTATTTATCTCAACAAATCTCACATCGATGGCTTGTCGCATATGTCTCATAACGCTAGACTATCTAGAAAACACATTGTACGAGTATCTCTTTGTAGATGTTCTTGATCAAGTAGGGGTAACGCTTATCCTTTATATACCAGTCTAGCCTGTCGACAAAGCCTACCTGGTAGTCAAATAATCCTCCATGAGAAGAAAGATCAGGTGCGGTAAAACTAACATCGGTTCATTTACTCCCATCTGGATAAGAAATAATTCAGAAAAACACAACAATTCAGTGTAAAAAATAATCAATTGAGAATAAGGCCATAATAAGATTTAGAGGAAATACAACGATTTTCCAGCTAATCCCAAAATGTAAAAGAACGTATTAAATCAAGCCGTTAGCAAGAGGTCGAATCGAATCTCTTAACAAACGACATTGATTTTAAAAGTATAAAATAAGATTATTTTCAGTTCATTCATAAATGCATATTACTTTGTCTACAAAAAAAGCCTATTCTGTCAAACAATTTAACGTGATGAAACGTTCTCCATTTACATTAATGGATTTCTTAATTCGACATATTTATAAAATTATATACATGAAAATTCATGAATATCAGGCAAAAGAATTATTTGCAACATATGGGATACCCGTCGACAAGAGTATCGTATGCCGTTCGGTGGATGACGCAGTCAAAACCTACAGCCAGTTAGATTCACAGAAAGTAATTGTAAAAGCACAAGTCCATACCGGGGGCAGGGGAAAAGCCGGCGGTGTGAAATTGGCCAATGGAGAAGTGGAATTGCGTAAACATGCCGCAGCAATCCTGGGGATGGATATCAAAGGGTTTACAGTCGACCGTATTCTGGTAGGTCAGGCAATCAACATTGAAAAAGAATATTATGTGAGTTATGTTATCGACAGAAAATCGAAATCCACTATTCTCATGTTAAGCAAGGAGGGGGGGATGGATATCGAAGAGGTAGCCCGCACTTCACCGGAGAAGATCCACAAGTTTGTGATTGACCCTTCGATAGGTATACCCGATTATTTGGCCCGTGAAGCAGCATTCAAATTATTCGACGACATCCAACAGGTACGTCAGGTAACTCCAATTTTCCAGAAACTCTATAAACTGTTTGTGGCTACCGATGCTTCTCTGGCAGAAATCAACCCATTAGTTCTCACCCAAGAGGGAGATATCATGGCCATCGACGCAAAAATGACATTCGATGACAATGCACTTTTCCGACATGCCAAAATAGCGGCACTCAATGAGCCGACCGAAGAGGAGAGAAAAGAACAAAATGCCAAAAGCAAAGGATTCAGTTATGTGAACCTCGGCGGAGAGATAGGTTGCATGGTGAATGGAGCAGGACTGGCAATGGCCACTATGGATATGATAAAACTCTATGGCGGAAATCCCGCCAATTTTCTTGACATAGGTGGTAGTTCCAATCCCACAAAGGTGATTGAAGCAATGAAGTTACTACTGAACGATCAGAATGTAAAAGTGGTGCTGATCAATATTTTTGGAGGTATCACCCGGTGCGATGATGTGGCAAGGGGATTATTAGAGGCTTTCAAACAGTTAAGAACAGATATTCCCGTCGTCATCCGGCTTACCGGCACCAATGAAAAAGAGGGGCGGGCATTACTTCAGGGAACCGGCTTGCACGTAGCCGACACCATGGGTGAAGCTACCCAAAAAGCGGTATCAATGTGCTGATACACCAATGTGCCGATAAGACTAATGTGCCAATAAGACTAATGTGCCAATAAGACTAATGTGAATAATGAATTTTCAATTTTAGTTTTTCATTTTCCACTTTTAATTCAAAAAACATGAGTATTCTGATAAATAATAACACCCGGGTGATTGTTCAGGGGATAACCGGTCGCGATGGCGGTTTCCATGCATCCAAAATGAAAGCCTACGGCACCCGTGTAGTAGGTGGGACCTCTCCCGGTAAGGCGGGCGAACTGGTCGATGGCATTCCTGTATTTAACACTGTAAAAAATGCGGTGCGGGAAACGGGGGCCGACACGTCGGTCATCTTTGTGCCGGCTGCCTTCGCAAAAGACGCCATGATGGAGGCTGCGGATGCTGGTATAAAACTGGTAGTCGCCATCACAGAGGGAGTGCCTACACTCGACGTGGTAGAAGCATATCACTATATCCAACGGAAGGGAGCCAATCTTATCGGCCCCAATTGTCCCGGCCTTATCTCTCCGGGAAAAAGCTTGGTAGGGATTATGCCTTCCATGATCTTCAAACAGGGAAGTACCGGTGTAATCAGCCGTAGCGGCACGCTTACCTATGAAGTAGTTTACAATCTCACCGAGAAAGGAATGGGACAGTCCACTGCTGTGGGTGTAGGAGGCGATCCGGTGGTAGGCCTCTATTTCATCGAGTTATTGGAGATGTTTGAGAACGACCCCGAAACCGATTCCATCGCATTGATCGGCGAGATCGGAGGTGATGCCGAAGAACGGGCCGCCACCTATATCAAGGAGCATGTCACCAAACCTGTCGCAGTATTTATTGCCGGCCAGCAGGCACCTCCCGGGAAACAGATGGGGCATGCCGGCGCTATCATTTCCAGTGGAAGTGGCACAGCTGCCGAGAAGATAGCCGCTTTCGAGGCTGTAGGAGTACCTGTCGCGAAAGAACCCAGCCAGATCCCGGATTTATTGAAGAGAAAGATTTAGAGTGATAAAAAATAGAAAAGTCTTTAAATAATAGAGATTGACATTAAAAAAATAGAATGATCCGACATGACTAAAAAAGCGAGTCTACAGTAAGAACTCGCTTTTTTATTGATTATTTTTCAGATTTCTTTAGTTCAATCCTATCAATCCACAAACGCATGCCTGAATCCCTGGATTTTATTCCAGTTGCCACGGGTAAAATCGGGTACTTCCACTGCGCTACCGTTGTTCTCTATCGAGATACGGCTCAACTCGGCAAGGCTGCACCATTCAGCAAGGTCATACACGTCCATGTCCAACGGTAATCCGTTCCGCAGGCAGTAGACCAGACGGTAATCCATGATAAAGTCCATACCTCCATGGCCACCCACCTCTTTGGCTTTCTCCTCCAATTCGCGGTGGATACGGTGCTTGTACTTGTCCATCAACGCGTCACGGACTTCATTCGAGACATAGTTATGGGCACTCAGGTTTTCGTGGTCGGGCAGATCGCCCTCTGCCAGCACATCACCCTGGAGGGCATAACCCTGCGTGGGATACTTGTTGGCAAACCCTTTTGTACCACTTACCTGGTACATACGACTGTAGGGACGCGGCGAAGCCACATCGTGCTGGATCTGGATCGTCTTCCCTTTCTCGGTACGAATCATCGTCATGGTGTGCTGGCCGTTGGCAAACATATAGGCGCTGTCGCGGTCCACTCCTCGTTTTTCGATCAGGTATTCGGGAATGCTCACCGCCTTGGTGTCCATTGCCACCAGCGTGTTCAGCTTGTCGCCACGGTGGATGTCCAATGCCTGGGCAGCAGGTCCCATGCCATGCGTGGCATACACATCACCCCGGAATTCCTTGTTGTACTGCATCCGCCAGTCGCCTTCATAAGTGTTCCAGAAATCTTCCAGTTGATGGATATACGCGCCCTCGGTATGGAGCACCTCGCCGAAAAGGCCATGTTGTGCCATGTTCAGCGTGGTCAACTCAAAATAATCATACACGCAGTTCTCCAGCTGCATGCAGTGTTTCTGCGTCCGCTCGGCGGTGTTCACCACCTTCCATATCTCGTCAAGAGTCATCGCGGCAGGCACTTCACAGGCCACATGCTTACCCTGCTCCATGGCGTAGACCATCATCGGCGCATGATGTTTCCAGTCGGTAGCGATATAGACCAGGTCGATATCGTCACGCTCGCACAACTCCTTCCACACATCCTTACTTCCACTATAGGAAGCGGCACGGGGCAAACCGGCCCTCTCCAGGATACCCTGGGCCTTCTCCACCCTCTCCTCATGCTGGTCGCACAAAGCCACGACCTTCGTTCCCGGAATATGAGTGAAACGTTGTACTGCACCCGGGCCACGCATGCCCAGCCCGATAAAACCCACACGAACCGTGTCGATCTTTTCGGCAACCAGTCCCAATACATCTTTCTGTCCTGCAGGCCTTTCAGGAATCTGCGTCTGAATGAGGCACCTATTACTGGATTTTTCCGTCGCAGGAGTACATGCTGCAAAGAAAATCAACAGTAACAGTAAAATAAAAGAATTTGTTTTTGTCATATTAAAAAAATTTAAATATTGAATTTTGAATCTCTATCATTGATCAATTTTCCCCATAAACAGATTTTTATCCTCCATTAAAAGCATGAACTCCAATCAATCCTCCATCAATGTGATATCCCTCTTCGGTTGGGGCAGGTTCATGGTCGCTATGGCTTTTTTAACAGTATCCACCTCTTCCTGTGTCACCTCTCGTAATATCAAAATAACCGTTTATTTTACCGGTCGGGAAATGGACAGCTATGGGAAGGTGATTTTCAGGATCGTCATTGGTGAAGTATTGTATATAAGCATGCCCTCCTTTCTCCAGACAGACCAGATTTGGTCCCTCTTTTAACTGGAATGTTTCACTTTTCAATCCCCATCCGGCAGGATCTTGTTCAGGTTTCATTCCTTTCGGTGCTTTTCGTGTCCACTCTGGTACAGTAAGAGAGATTTTAGCACCATTGGTTTCTCCCACAAAGATAATATTATCCCCTTTATCCAGTACAATACCAGTAATCCCCTCATATTTGCTGAAGCCGTCTCCAATACGCATCCTCTCACCTAACACGTCGGGGCTAAGGTACGGATCATACTCTGCCAATCGTAATCCCGGACTATATTCTTTGTCGTATAACAGCAAGGCCAGATCCCTGATTATCGGAATTCTCAACTCTTCGATTTCCTTCCGGTGAATCTTAGGATTCAGCTTCGTGCCGGTTAAATCGGCAAACACCTTGGATTCCTCGATCAGTTTTGCACGGGTAACAGCATCTTCAGGCAACATCACACACTGCAACTCCCCCAGGCTCACCATATAGACATCTCCTGATCGTCCGTCGCTATAAGCATCCGTAATGATCAATTTTATTTTTTCGGGATTTTTCACCGGATTATCCAGTTCGAGATGAAGGGGGGCATTCGAAAGATCGGCATTCAAATCAGCGATTTTATTGTATAGGCCTCTCTCCATAACCCAGACTTCAGCAGTTTTAATAATGCCGTTAAAACCAGTACCACGAGGAGAGAGCACTACTTTATCCAACCGCTTGTCCTCTCCCCCCAGCTCGGTTTCAATGATGACGGGCTGTCGAGGAATCCCACCCCACAGGGTGTGAAAGATTTCGAAATCGTTGTCCCGTTTTCCATCTCTGATATTATTCACTCCGGAATAAGGCTGTGCTATGCCTGAAGGTGAAAGTGTGATATTTCTTAAAGGAATAAGAATCTGACCCTTCTCTCCATAGACAGGGATGAATGTAAGGATAAAAAATAAGAAAATGAATTTCGGCGATTTCATCACAATATGCTGTAAATTATTATTTGTCGATCAACGTCATCTGCTAGAATTCCTTTAACATCTTATCCCCGAGAAGCTTTGCTTTGACGACCGATTGAGGCGCTGTCGCATCGATGGAATAAACAGACGTATCAGGCAAAACCAGCTCTATCCCCGACGGGACTTTATTGGGATTGGAGATTCTATCTCTGTTTTCAAGATAGATATAAACCCAAAATTCACGATCTCCAAAAAGATCCTCTGCCAACAGTCGCAAGGTCTTACCTTCCAGCAGGATTATTTTTTCCAACTTGCGGGGGAGAGCAACCTCTGGCTCGATTTGAGAAGAAACTACCGGTTGCATTACGGAAGGTGTTGCCAAAGGTTCCATCTCCGAAAGCACCCCAGACCTCAATTGCGAGGCTACAATTTCCGGCTTAGCTGTTTCCGTCTCCCTTGAAAAAAAAAAGCGCCGCCACGACAATGGCTACTCCTCCCGCTATCGGGATCCAAACAGATGGTATTTTTTTATTGTGTCTCATTTTCCGATGGGAACGGTATCGGGGTGGGGAGAGCTCCACGTCGGCAGATTGCATCTGTGGAATAAGTTCTTTTTCACCTGGTTTATCCGACACGAACGGTTCCTCAACTTTCAACTCCTCTTCCTGTCCCCCATCCACTATTTCGGAAATACCGGAAAATTGCACACCTTCATTTAGTAGTGTCGGTTCAAACTGCGAGAATGCACTATTCACCTCATTATACAACGCCTCATCCGGTGTAAAACCGACATTGGCCAATGAATCTTCTCCATTTTCCGATGGCAGGCCATCAAAGATGATCTCCACGGCAGGCGGTATCAGATGACGTTCTTTAGTTTCCGGATTCACCAGAATATATTCCGGTTGAATATCGGTTTTCAGTGTACCGAAATGATCAATGATCACCGGATTATTCATTTTTAATTCGGCACTCACCACATCTATAATCGTCCCGACGATACCGGAAGTTCTTTCTTCCGGCCATCCAAGTCGTCTGGTTACTTCAGCAATAAATTCTTCGTGAGTCATATCTATTTGAATTCAAGATCCAAAATTCAAGATTCTTGACCTCTCAAACTTCTAATTAATTAGTAATTTGTAATTTGTAATTAGTAATTAGTAATTAGTAATTTACAATTAAAATTTACAACTAATCCACCGTTCCCATCAGGTCAAAAGGCATCGCACCATTGATTTTCACGTCATAAAACCGGCCGATTTCCAACTTGCGCCCCTTATCAACCAGCACCTCTCCATCCACTTCGGGAGAGTCGAATTCAGTACGGCCGACATAAAACTCAGGATCTTCCCGGTCGATAATCACCCTCATGGTCTTGCCCACCTTCATCTCATTCACCGACAGGGCAACTCCCTCTTGCAGTTCCATCAGCCTGTTCATTCTTTCCTGCTTCACCTCCGCCGGCACATCATCCGTATAATGCTTGTCGTTATAAGTATCTTCTTCATGGGAATAGGGGAAAGCGCCCAGCCGTTCAAAACGGGTTTGTTCCACAAAGTCAAGCAATTCAAGCCAATCTTCCTCCGTCTCACCGGGATGCCCCACCATCATGGTAGTACGCAAATGGATACCCGGCACCTCCTCCCGAAAACGTTGAATCAAATCGATGGTCTGCTGCTTGGTGATATTGCGCCGCATAATTTTCAGCATGGAATCGCTGATATGTTGCAATGCGATATCGAGGTAGTTGCAGACATTCTCCCGTTCGCGTATCACCCGCAGCAGGTCAGTCGGGAAATGAGCGGGATAGGCATAATGAAGTCGGATCCACTCCACCCCTTGTATGTCGGAGACACGCTTCACCAATTCAGGCAATCTCATCTGCCGGTACAGGTCGAGTCCGTAATAGGTCAAATCCTGGGCAATAAACTGGAACTCCTTCACCCCTTTACTCACTAATCGGCCTACTTCTTCTTCGATTTCCTCGATGGGGCGTGATTTGTACTTTCCGGTAATCAACGGGATGGAACAGTATGAACAGGTTCTGTCGCACCCTTCCGATATTTTCAGATAGGCATAATGGGAAGGGGTCGATAACGACCGGTCGAATTCCCACTCTTTATAATAAGATTTACCCAGATCGCCAATCAGTGCTCTCCAGTCGAATTTACCGTAAAACCTGTCCACCTCCGGGATCTCCGCCAACAACTCTTCCCTGTAACGTTCAGAAAGGCAACCCATCACAAACAGTTTCTTGAGTTTGTTCCGTTTTTTGGCTTCGGCAAAAGAGAGGATCATATTGATCGATTCCTCTTTCGCGTCACCAATAAAACCGCAGGTGTTGATCACCGCAATATCGCCACGTGGTGTTTCGGGGTCATGTTCCACTGTGTAGCCATTGGCAACCAGTTGTCTCATCAACAGTTCCGAATCGACAAGGTTTTTCGAGCAACCCAGTGTAACGACATCTATCTTGTTATTGACCATCTATTGTATCTTGCAACACTTTTAAATATTATTCTACTGCTTCCAAAAGGTTCACTCTCCAAATAGGGAGTCCACAAACTCCCTTCTGCGAAATACCTGCAGGTCTTCCATCCCCTCGCCCAAACCGATATATTTTACCGGAATTTTGAACTGGTCAGAAATACCGATCACCACCCCCCCCTTGGCAGTGCCGTCGAGTTTGGTAATGGCAAGCGCCGTCACTTCGGTTGCTGCGGTGAATTGTTTTGCCTGTTCAAAAGCATTTTGTCCGGTAGAGCCGTCAAGGACGAGAAGCACCTCATCGGGAGCACCGGGCACGATCTTACCCATCACATTTTTTATTTTGGTCAACTCGTTCATCAGGTTGATCTTATTATGCAGGCGGCCGGCAGTGTCGATTATTACCACATCGGCATCATGCGCCTTGGCAGAACTGACGGCATCGAATGCCACAGAAGCAGGATCGGAACCCATTTTCTGTTTGACCACCGGCACCCCTACCCTTTTCCCCCAGATATCAAGCTGTTCCACAGCGGCTGCACGAAACGTATCGGCAGCCCCCAGGTAAACAGAGTATCCTTTTTGTGTAAACTGATAGGCCAGTTTGCCAATGGTGGTGGTTTTTCCCACACCATTCACGCCTACCACCATGATCACATAAGGCTTTTTTCCCTCGGGAAGGGCAAATTCCGACAGGTCGTCACTATTATTTTCGGTCAGCAACAAGGAGATCTCATCACGAAGCATGGAAGTCAATTCATCGGTCCCCACATATTTATCCCTCACCACTCTTGCCTCAATCCGTTCGATAATTTTCAGGGTGGTATCCACCCCCACATCGGAGGTAACCAATATTTCCTCCAGATTATCGAGCACAGCATCATCCACTTTCGATTTACCGGCGACAGCACGTGTGATCTTCGAAAAAAAATTTTCCTTTGTCTTTTCGAGACCTTTGTCCAGTGTCTCTTTTTTCCCTTTTGTGAATCTATCAAAAAAGCCCATAAAACAGTTATTAAGATATCTTTGATTTTTCCGTTCCTACAAAGCTACGAAATAGTCAATAAAAAACTTCCCTGCGTTTGACCACAGGGAAGCTTTTATATATTTTTAACCCGCCTCTCCCTTCAACCCCGACAAAACAAACCAAATTATTTTT
>JBAYRG010000091.1:0-10057 GCA_041676805.1 Proteiniphilum sp. | reverse complement strand
GGCAGCTAACATTAATTTTGTTTCCTGATAGAGGAGTCTACCATCCCTGGCTCCCTCAAAAGGCAGGATATGAATATCGGCTAATACTTTTTCAGCACCGTCATACAGTTTGTTCCTGATCAGGGTACGTGTATATAGAGAGCCTGTTGGGAAATGATCTCGATTTTTCTTGTAGAACGGGCCAATCACATTCAATGCTTTCCGGACTTCCGACTTACTTAAATAAAACCTTGTAAGTTCATGTATATAGCGCCATTCCGCGGGTGCTAACGAGATGGCCCTTTGTAGATCTTTTTCGGCATTCTCGGCTATATATTGAAATCTGAGAATATAGAATGGGGCGAAATCCGGTTTATCTTTCACCGAGGCCAGTAGCTGGATGACTTTTTCCCGGTTATTCCTGAAAGCATGGAGTAATGAGAGGTAATAAGTGGCCTTCCACTGGCTGCCATTCTCTTTAGCCCATTTAAAAACCTGTTCGCTTTCGTCACGAAAAGGGAAGATAAAACTGGCATCAAGTTTTTCGGCTTTTTCCAATGCTTCGGCATCGTTTTTCAGGAAAGCAATCCAGTATTGTATTTCGGGATGTGCCGGAGCCATATCGAAAAGCTCTAATGCGCGTGCTTTTAGCCCTAAAGAGTGATACCAGATTCCCAGTTCGAGATAAATCTCTTCCGGCATCTCGGATTGTATGCCTTCCTGAAATATTTTCCGGCTCAACGAGGCTTTATCTCGCAGGTATTTTTCGAACCGGATAAAGTGGTTTAACGGATCTGCTGCTTGAATTATATCTCCAAGGCGAGTTGTCTCCTCCTTGTCGCCCTTTATCCTGTGCAGCAAGTAAAGGAGCTGTAGACTTTCGATATTGTCCCGGTTATTTATCAGGCTCTTTTCGGCATATTCGATGGCCTTGCCATAATTATTCCTCAGTGTATATATCTTGGCAAGTTCAGTATATGCCGCGCTCCTGTATGGAGAAGAGAGAGCAGCCACTTCAAAGCCATCGAGGGCATCATAATATCTTTTCTGCTTCAATGCTGCGCGCCCATATTCAAAATTAGCCGCCGGATCGTAGGTGTCGATGGACAATGCTTGACAGGCATAATAAAAAGCCGAGTCATAATCCATTTTATGATAGAAGAGGCGGGACATTTCCGTCAATGCCGGGATGAAACAGGGATCATATTCCAACGCTTTCTGAATAAATGTCTCAGCTTCATCATACAACCTTAACCCTGAGAGGTCCCTTCCCCGAAGATATTGCCCCTGGGCGGTATTCCAGTTGAACTGGTTGTTTTTATCTGTCGGTCTTTGCAACTCAATATTTTCATTGCTCCATAAAGTTTGATTGGCCAATTGTACGGAATGAACTGAATCGGCTTTTAAAGTAGAAGACTGGAACCCGTAGCTCTTTGCAATCTTCAGTGAAACCTGCTGCGTATAGAGTATTTCCCCCTCCTTATTACAAAATTTAAGGGTATCTTCCAGTGTCTGTAAGGGATAGAGTTTGAGAGAGAACAGCCCGTTATCCTGACTGACATGGGTAACTCCATACAGGTTCACATTGCTGACGCCTTTTGTCCCCTTATAGGGAAACCAGTATTCATCCCATCTATCAGTTGCATATGGTATAAATCCGATTTGTTTGAAAGGAGTAAGGCTACTGATTACCATGTTCTGGTTGAAAAGTCTTCCGCTTTGCAGCTCTACATATTGGCCTTTAGTATCAGTAAGTAACTCTTTCCAGATATCTCCCTGATCGGACAAGGCCCAACTGAAAATTTTTCTTCCCAATTTGTCATCCCGGTTGGCATATTGCATTATACCTACGTCATCTTCAGCCCAGTAAGCTCCGAAGTAAGGGCTGTGAGTGCCCATAATATGGTATGATTTTGAGCCTACGAAATTGTTCTCTCTCCATATAGAGAGATTTTTATTTCTCAATGAATCCATTGGCCAAGGTAAAGAAATCCCATCGTGACGGATATTATGTTTCCCCGGGTAAATGAATTCGAGGTCTTCTTTGGCAACTACTCCCGTATTGACCCAATTATAATAGGGTTGGGTCCCGGATGTGGAATTATGCCAGAAGGAACGGGTAGTGAACCAGCCTTTATCTTTAGGTAAGTTAATTTCGACCGTCCAACGGGTTCTAGTTAATAGATCCAACACTCCTATAAAACAACTCGCACTTCCATCATCGTTTGTCTTTGTTGTATAATCGACCGGAAAAGAACAGGAGGGAGAATGTCCCACTACCCCGTAATTGAATTCGATTCCTCCACTTGTCCAGGGTCCTCGCAAGGATATATCCCTGAATTTGACGACATCGTTGTCATAAAAGAGTTCTTTTCCGTTGCTTTTGTCAATGACCGACCAAATTTTTCCACCAATTTCGGGAAAGATCTTTATTCTCAGAAAATCGTTCTCGAGTTCAACAATTTTCCATGATTTTTTTTCTCCACTTCTGGTAAATCCATCATATCGATAATAGGGATATATTTTCCCGAATAGAGGAATAGGGTTAGGGTCGGAAAAAGAATATGTAACATACTCCCCTTCATACTCCTTTATATTTGACACATTTTGTTGTCCATATAAAAAATAAAGGGATCCCAACCATATAAAAATAATGTGGACTGTATATTTCAACATAAATGATCTTTCCCCATTTGTTCACACGTAAAGAAAGTGACAATAAAATTTATAAGAGGTTATATTTGCGAAATCATTTCTTCAAAAAACGGACGTTTGTAATAGCCGTTAACAATAAAAACGCAGGGCTCAGATTTATATCAAAATAAACCGAGCCCCGAAACTCCTTCTGCAGGTTTCTGCATCCCCTGATTTTACTCTGTTAACAATGAGGTGTGAGACATGTCCATGACGATAATCCCATCCTCGAAGACCTTATAAGCGAAAACCCAATCTTTTTCAAATACCACACATCTATAACCCATTTCATGCCATTTTTTGAAACGGCACAATGGATAATCTGCTTCTTGAGCCAATGATAATAGAAAAACTTCTATCCTGTTTATTCTTTTGTGCGCAGCCTCCCGTGACATTTTTAGTTCTTCAATGAGGTAAATCCTCAAATCGGAGACTTTATCCATTACTATGTCGGAAACAGAAACATTACGCATTTTTGTCAAAATATTCGTCGATCTGTCGGTGTAATTTTCCAACAAAAGTACTTACCGGAACAGCATTGCACTCTTCAACAGCTTCACTGAAACTTTGCTTTCTCTCTTCAATGACCGCGGCATAGGGGAGAGTCCTGATATATTCAAGCAACCGCTTTCCCTGCAGATTTTCTTCGTTAATAACGATAGTAGTCATATTCGCTTTACTTTATTGTTTTACAAATATATAAAAGAAAACGAATTTATCCAAGTACTAGAAATAAAAATATTACTTATCTTAGCCTTAAAATCTTGATATTTTTATACCATGCCTCAGAATTATGATTTTGAAGATCAATATGTCCAAATGAAGATTTCATGAAAAAGGGATTGTCTTTCCACTTTATGTTGTCGATACTTACATGATACACATCCACTTTCTCGGTACACCGTTCAGGCATCAAAGTCAATACCGGCCTTATCGGGAGTCACGATTACTTGAACCAATTGTCTGGCAGGCTGTGCAACACCTAACAGGTGGATGGAAAAAATAAAAAAAGAGAGGGGTAACAATCGATTTCTCATTGTGGTTATATTTTAGAATGAATGATAATTTTTTCCATGCTAGGAGGAAAAGACTGCGAATTAACTAAAAAAAATGACTTCTTCTAGTCCAATAGTAAAGGAATAACTGTGATCTCGTTGTTTTTTATCAACCTTAAGTAGTTACTGCATAAAATACTTATCGATATGAATCTATGATTTCTTTACTAATCTGACTACTATAGCGACAATAAGTCGGAAGAATGTTACGATCAAATATAAAGTGACCGTTATGACAATGACATATCCTATTTGGGTGAATACTTCATACCATGGCGTTTTGAATAGTATAATTGAAACTATATTTGTCGCAAATGCTGCGATAAAACATGCTGAAACAATATATATTTCTTTTTTTAGTCGTCCGGACGTTATAATTAGGTCTTTCATTTGAATATTTCCATTAACAGTGAGAAAGATGTCGATTGTATAATTTTTTTATGAGAACTTCATATAGGGGATCTTGTATTCTTCCGGGAAAGTGATTTGCTTTTGTTCTTCCATCGCCTGATTTCCCAAGTGGCACAGCATAGTAGCCAGATAGGCCTCTTCCACGATATTTTTTCCTTTCTCACCGGTGATACAAGCTTGGCAAAATGCCGACAGTATCTCGTCGGAACCATCTTTTAGTGCAGCCACCATCGATTGCCCGTCGTTCACGTGAAACTCTCCTTCAAGGATATAGTGTGGAGTGTAATTTTCTTTTGTTTCCGGACGCCAGCTTGGTCCGGCCGCAGGGACCGAGGCATATAGTTTATTGCCTATCTGTCCGATGAGTTGTTCAATACCCGATTTTTTCCCACCGGCTTCCTCTTCCAGGTAATAAATTCCGGTGGCTAAGTTCATCGTACCTTTCTTGCCCAGTATTTGGTCTTCCATCCCATTGAATTTATTGGAAATAAGGGATTCGTAATTGATCTTGACTCCGTTAGAGTAATGATATATCAGATTTACACTGTCATACACCTCCCTTCCATCTTTCCAGTATACAATATCTCCTGTTCCTACTACCGATTCAGGTACCATCTGTGTGGCCCAGCAACACACCTCCAATTGATGGGATGCCAGTTCGGTCATCAGACCGGCTGAATAATCACGGTATAATCGCCAGTTAATCTGACGTTCCAGCTCGGGAGAGGGGAGGGGACGTCGCCAGTCATGATTTCTAAACCAATAGCAGCGTTCACCCACGATATCGCCAATCACTCCATCGTGGATCATCTGCATCCCTTTTATATATTTCTTGTCGAACATGCGCTGCACGCAGAAATAGAGTACCCTGTCCGTTTTCTGGTATGCATCGTAAATTGCTTTGCACTGTTCCATGTTTAAAGCCATGGCCTTTTCGCAGTAGACATGTTTACCCGCGGCCAGTGCATCTAATGTCATAGGCGCATGCAGATAGAGTGGGGTGGATATGATTACTCCATCGATATTCTTGGATTCCAGCATTTCCCGGTAATCGGTATATGTTTTTGCATTGGGACAAATCGCAGATGCTTCTTTCAGGTTAGGCGGATAGATGTCGCAAAGGGCTACAATCTCGGCATGTGGTATTGCCATTACGGCGTGTAGGTTGTATTGTCCCCTGGACCCCGTTCCTATGAATCCGATTCTTGCTTTTTCATTTTTTATTTCCCTGGCTTTGTCCGGTGTGAACGATTGCAGCCAAGGGGTGGTAGCCAGTAATGCGGCTCCCCCCGAAATATAACCTAAATCTTTGATAAATTGTCGCAGGCTTGTGTCTACCTGTTTGGGTGTTCTTTTTGACATGATGTTTTTATAAACTATATTCTGCTATATGTTGTATGGTGAAATTCTCAGCAATTTGTTTTTTTTCTTCATCAGAGGCAATCATGAAGACTGTACTTAATATTTCGGCGTCTAACGGGTTCTCTGCTATGATCGATATTGCTTTATGTCCATTCACAGGTCCTTTTGAATCTGGTCGTATAATATGTCCCGTATACGAAGGTGTATTCCCAGAGACTGAAAGTGCCATGTTTTTTAGGGAAATTTCATCCAGCACAATTTCTTGTTTATATGGATTTTCAAAACTTACTTTCCATGCATCTCCGTAAGGGTGATGTCCAATCCCCATTATAGAACTATTCCCGAAATCAATAAAACAGTCTTTTACCCCGGCCTGATAAATTATATCCTTGATTTTCAGTAATGCATACCCCTTGGCGTATCCACCGAAATCCAGAGAGATATCTTCTTTCAAGAAAATCACAGTGTTCTCTTTTTCATCTATAAAGACTTTTGAGAAATCATCTAATGTGATATCAAACAGTCCTAAAGTGCGTGTATGGTAGCTCTTGCAACTTCTCAGGATAGAGCACATTTCCGGGCTTATATGAACAGGCTCATGAATTGCTTGTCGATTGATTTTCGAAGTTTCACTCGTGCTGCCAAAACGATTGAAGATATTGTTGAGCCGCAAAAGTTCGAATACTATGTCGTCCCAGATCTCTTGGGATTTCAATCTCTCTTGGTCGATGACTACTATATCAAAACGTGTTCCCATGATATTTTTTAATGAACCATGGAACATTTTCGATTCCTCATAATAAACGCCGTCTGTCTCAATCTCTCTCTTTAGCAACTTCTATTCCTTTTGTGGTGATATAATATTTTGCTAAAGTATTGGTTTTTTCCCATTCGGGCATATCCTTATGTGTTAAGAAACTGAAAAAGTCTTCTGCCACGTACCTGAAATGTGATTCATGTCCTTCTCTATTTTCCAGAGGTATATTGATAAGATACTCCCCTTTGGTGGAGGTAGATGAAACGGACACGAAAGGATAGGTTGTTTGAATTTTTTCGATTGCTTTTTGGAGGTTGCCGGAGAATTGATTTTCATCTGATCCGTCGGGTTTCTGTATGTATAACTGTTTCACAAAATCCTGTTCCTTGTCCTGCACTGTTTTCAGGATAGCTTTTGTTCCCTTCACGACTGACCTGAAAGTGTCTCCTCCACCTTCAGGCGCCTGATAATTCCAGATCACTTTAAGGGTTGTATGCCGGTTTTTTACAGTAAAATGGAGGGTGCCGTTGGCATACACCTTCAATATAGAATCGTCGACATCTTTCTGCAGGTAATCGGGAAAAGTGGTCTCGCCGGTCGATTGAGTAAATTGCGACAATGCAATATCAGTGGGCCAGTGAGTGGACGAGATATCTCCAATATCGCGGTTATAGTCTATAGAGTGATCGGGGAAGAGTTTCCAAAACAACAGATCGATCAGGTGTGTAGTTACATCCGCAATGCCTTCTCCCTGTTGTTCAACGTCGTAATACCATGCCGGACGGATTAAGGGCGTACCGGATACTTCTTTGTAGAAATGATGCGTGCTCTCCATGTAGACGGCGGGATCTTCCGGTGTTCCCGGTTGTAATTCCCCAAAGAGGTCATGATCATTGATGAGTTCTCTTTCAATAATATTCAGCATGTCGTAACGTTCGGTCATCATATCATATAACAACACGTTTTGTTGGTCGGCATTGGTATATGCTTCTTCCAGCAGAAGAAAATCTTCTCGATTAATTGCCATTGGCTTATCTGACAGTATATTTAACCCTGCATCTACCGCGCTGAGAATATATTCGGTCTTTTCTCTGTTATTACCGGCAAGTACGACTACATTCCCTTTTTTATCCGTCACCATCTTGTCCAGGAAATCATCGCCGGTATAGAGAATGGTTTTCCAGTTTGTAGGGTTTTCATCTCTTTGATTGAAAGAGCCGATTGCCGAAAGGTATTGTTTTAATCCGATATTTTCGGCGGACGCATAGACAAATACCGAGTCATTCACTTGTGGGATAGTGCTTTTTTGAAGTAGATTGGCATGAAAATGCCCTGGCGCCAGGACAATTAGTTTTACTTCTCCCGCTTTTCCGCTAAATTCATTTTGATTTCTCTCTGTTTGACTATCTTTCTGCATGCAAGAAGGTAAAAGTAATATTAATCCGATTGCAATTATCAGCCAATCTTTCTTCATTTCCTTGTTATTTTAGTTTACGGATCAGTTTCTTTGCTTCTTTCTCACCTTTTTTATAGGTGGCATCCATAGCAATAATTTTACCTCCTTTGCTCTTGCTGATGTCGGCAGCTTCGATAAAAGTGAAAATTTCCAATGTCTCTTTTTCCGGTATAGGTGAAACCCCGGTTTTGAAGAACTTCAGCACTTCTTCCAAAAGAGGTTCGTAACCACTATATGTCCCCGTAGAGACAACCCCTTGGTCCGTAACGGCAGTTCCTCCATAAGGTGCCTTTCCGGTCCTTGCTCCCCTTACAGTTCCTATCCTGCCATCGTTCCAAAGCCCGACGACCATGTCTGTTCCTTCTGAGGACATCCGGTTGACAGAGATACACCCCGCTCCCATAACGGTAAATAAGTTCTCAATACCATGTATTCCGTACCATGCCATGTCTGCGTGTGATGGTTCGAGATGTGCGGGAGAATAGCAGTCGGCTCCCAGTACTTCTCCCAATTCTCCATTTCGCAGCTTCTGCGTCTGATCTATATAGCGCAAGGAGGAGGCTGAAAAAATAGGGACATTGTATTGTTTCGCCAGTTGAAAGATAGCGATGGCTTGTGCCAAGTTGGCGCCTATCGGTTTGTCTATGAAGACAATCTTTCCTGCTTTAAAGACCTCATAAGCCTGTTCTAAATGCAGATTACCGTCATTTGTTTCCAACATTACACAGTCTACCTTATCTAAAAGTTCCGCGATAGAAGATGTGATTTCCACTCCCAATCCTTTTACCTGTTCTATATAACCCGGGATGCGGTCATAGCTCGATTTGATGGCCTTCGACCCGTAAGGATATGCGGCTACAATCCTAAAATCTTTGAACTCTTCTTTTTTATCTTCTCCATTCAGGAATTTGGTGAAGGCGATAGAGTGGGAGGTATCCAATCCAATGATTCCGATTTTTATCTGTGCTTGGGCAATCAGTAAAAGTCCGGACAGGATAGTTGATAAAATAATTTTTAGTTGCATAATAAGATAGATTTTTAGATAGTATTCAAATTCATTGGCATATTAAAATGACTTTTTTAATTTAGTAATGATGCGCTTTCTTCGTCGAGATAAAGTATGGCATCTTTTTTTGTTCTCAAGATGGTGGCCGGACATTTTTCACTGATTTCATCATTCAATGTATGATATACAGCTTCCGCCTTATTCAGGGCCGGTACCATGCAAAACATGTATTTGGCTTTTAGCAAGGCCGGGATAGTGACTGTAATTGCGTGAGTAGGTACCAGATCTATATCTGAGAACAGATTTTCGTTTACCTGTTGTTGTCTGCAAGCCATATCCAGTTCGACCACTTTCACTGATTTTGGGTCATTGAAATCTGCTACGGGAGGGTCATTGAATGCGATATGTCCATTCTCTCCGATACCGAGACAAACAATGTCGACAGGATATCGGGTTAGTAACCCTGTGTATCTTTCACATTCAGCGGCAGAACTCTCTGCTCGACCATTGATATAATGAACGCTTTTGAAAGGAATCCTGTCAAAGATACGTTCTTTCAGGAAATTTCCAAACCCTTGCGGTGCATTCTTTTCCAATCCAATATATTCATCCATGTGGAATGCATTGATCCTTTCCCACCGGATCCGTTTATCGGCAATCAGCTCCTTCATAAAATCGCTTTGTGAAGGTGCTGCAGCAAAGATCATATTGACCTCTTCTTTTTCATTAAGCAGCTTCCGAAGTGTATGTGATACATTCTCCGCCGCCTCTTTTCCCATCTCTTCCCGTGTATGGAAGATTTTCACCTCTAACATTCCTTTCGTGAATGTGATTACATCTGTGTTAATTTCCGTATATGACATTTCCTTCCAAAATTGTGTATGAAACATTAATATTATTATCAAAAATAACAAAATCGGCATCCTTGCCTTTTCCGATAGATCCTTTCTGTTGATCTATCTTCATCATGCGGGCGGGGGTTAAGGTCATCATTCTTACTGCTTCCACCAGGGGTACTTCGGCAATGTTCACCATGGTTCTGACCAGTCGGTCGGTAGTGGCCACGCTTCCGGCAAAAGCGGTACGATCGGGTAATTTGGCCACGCCGTCTTCAATAATCACCTTTTGTCCTTTGTCGAGGCTGCCCAGGATTGATTCTCCATCGGGCATACCTGCTCCCCGCATTGAGTCGGTAACGAGTGCGGTTTTGTCGGGACCCTTGAATTTATATACGAATTGAAGGAGTGATTTGGGCAGATGTACGCCATCGGCAATAATTTCCACGTCCATCCCATCGATCAGGTAAGCGGCTTCGATAACACCGGCATAACGGTATG
>JBAYRG010000090.1:0-10095 GCA_041676805.1 Proteiniphilum sp. | reverse complement strand
GGCTGCCGCACAGCTCTATTCGGGAATGGACTTTGCCGACCTCGACGGTGCCCTCCTGATAGGAAATGATTGTTTCGACGGAGCGAAGCTCGAAAATGGTAAAATCATCCCCAACGACCAGCCAGGTATTGGTGTGAAACTGGAAAAAGAGATTGACTTTGGAAGATAAATTTTTTACTGGCGTAAAAATGGATGTAATTATTTGATCTGTAGATAAATATCTTGATTTTTAGGTGTGTCGATTAATTTAACGGCCTGAGCATACAGACCGTTAAACAGAACTACGCCCTTTGTGAAAGCTTATAATAGTAACACAAGAAAAAATTAATCGCTGAATTGCTGCCCCTTCCAGTTTTACTTCCATAGATTGTCTGAGCACTTGTGGATCACCTATTTTTTTGTAAACCGGAGTGATCTAAAGTTGTGTCCTCCTTCAAAATAATACATAATTCGATAGGTTCCTTCTGTCAAGCTAACTGTAAGTTTATCTTGCGGGGTGGATGTCCAAACATAGGTGCCCCAAGCACCCGTGTTTGGCACGGGAATAGTACCGGTCACGTTCACGTTATTCACCTCGATATGGAAGCTGCCGGCACTCGTTCCGGCAGTTTGCGCCTCGATCAAGTATTCTCCCGCGTCATGAACCTCTACGGTATAGACCAACCATTCACCAACCGCCGTGTATCCTATATTGCTGCCGTTGCCTTCAATCTCGACTGGCGTACCCCTAGGATCACCATTCGACATTCGATAAGTATCAGCAGCCCCTATCCTATTCTCCGGCTCATTATCATGAAATGCAAGCCCTTCTCCCCCAAAATCGAAGTTTGCCGCCGGGAGCTCGTACGGTGCTGCCGCGGAAAGAATATGTGGCCCTTTAAATGGGCGGGTATATTTTCCATCAATTGACACCTTTTCTTCGATATTACCCGACTTGAAAACAATATTGGTTGTCCCTTCACCTGTCACCTTCACCTCACCATTTACTACCGTGGCTATCTCCGGGTTTTCCGAGTACCAAACAATCTCAGATGCATAATTGTAGTTTTCCGGGTAATAGGTAGCGATAATTCTCACCTCATCTCCATAAAAGAGCTCCAGCTCGGCCTCGCTCAATAATACGGATTCGAGGATTATTTTGGTAAGGCTTGTCACCTCTATCCTATTGGTAAGGCCATCTGCTTCCACGAGAATGAACGTGTTCCCCTCGCCCACGGCTTTTATTAACCCGTTATTATCCACGGTCGCCACTGCCGGGTCTTCCGAACTCCATCGATAATTATATGTTCCGTCAATCGGGCTTGCCGTAACTTTGTATTCATCCCCGATAAACATAGATAAAGAAGTTTTATTCACGAAAAAGGTTTTTTCCGTTTCCGACCTCAGGCTTTCTTCACAGCCGACCAGTGCGATCGCGACGATCAAAAGATAGAAAGCGGCTTGTTGATGCTGTCTGATGCTTTTCCAAATCGGAGTAAATTTTTGCTTGATTATATCTGTGTCTCTAAAATATTCATCCATTTGCTTCATATTTTTTATTTTATAAATTCATTGCTCTTAAAACTCTATCACGATATAGACTGGATCATGATCGGAAGGACATTTTCCATCTACCCTGTCATCAATCACTCTATACTGCTTCACATCTATCTCTTTGTTTACAAAAATAAAGTCAATCCTGTTTTGCGACACTACGTTCGGATTCAGACCATTAAAGGAGCCCAAGGGGCCTCGTGGGTCACTCGATAAATCCCTCGAATCGAAAAGCAGCCCTTTTGATTTCAAATACATGATCGGTTCTGAATCAGGAGTACAATTATAATCTCCTGAAGCAAAAACCGGGTAGCCGGATTCGACAATAGATTCAATTTTTGACTGAAGTAGTTTTGCCGATTCGTAACGAGCGACCGCTCCCTGGTGGTCAAAGTGAGAATTAAAAAAATAGAAGTAGTTGTTGGTTTCTTTATCCCTGAACTTCCCCCACGTGCATATCCTCCTGTAACCGGTGGCATCCCAACCATAACTTGGCCTCTCGGGTGTGTTTGAAAACCAGAAGTTCCCTTCATCTACCACTTCAAAGCGATCGGTCTTGTATAAAATTGCCGAGTACTCTCCCTTGTTTTCCCCGTCTCTACCCACACCTATGAAATTGTACTTATCATATTTTCGGGTAATATCTGTCAGGTGTACAAGCGTACCTTCTTGAGTACCCCATATATCAAAGTCATAGGTGTCAATGATTGTATAAACCATCTCTTTTCTCTCTTGCCACGTGCCAACTAAAATATTGTATGACGCGGAAGAAAACTCGCTCTTCTTATTGCTCTGGCCGATGGGTATGACGATATCATCAACCTTTGCTTGACCGTGGAATTTCACCAAGATCTCATCATCACGCTTGCTATTAGCTCGCGTCAGCCGGTGAGCGTTAAAGTGATGTTTCTTGGTAAGCGCGTCAACGTTCTTTACTTCTCCCTCCTCTACCCATGATGGAGTTTCGAAGGTATAATCCAAGTTCGAAGAAACAGTCAAAAAGAATTCAGTTGTCTGGTTATCGTTAAAATAAGCGCCTTTCTCAAGGACTTCCGCTCGAGGCTCTTCAGAAAACTGCACCACCTTTATCTTCTTAGTGATCTCACCAGCCTGTAGGGTTACATCGGTTGACCTGTCGACTCCTATCTCGTTATTTTTTCCTGCTGTCAACCGGATTCGATTATTTTGGCCCGGCATTAATTCTGCTTTACACCAAGAAGCACCGGAAGTAACTTGTATCCCTGTATTACTGGTGAGTTCGAAAACCCGTTCTCCCCCTTCCGCCCAGAAAGTAACCTCGTTTACCGGAACCTCCAGAGTTACGGGGATGTCAGGGTTAATTTCATTTTTCTCGCAAGCAAAGAGAAGAGTTGTCGATAGAAAAGTAAAACAAAAGATTAGAATTTTTTTCATTTTATAAACTAATTTATTTAATGGCTATCATTGATATCTACTCTTCGATAAATTCAAGTCTCAATTCCTCTCGCATTTCAATGGTGTTTCCCGAGTTATTCACGTAGTTATACTTTATGAGAAAAACCTTGTAGCTCTTGAAGCGCGTCCTTTCGATAAAAAACTTGTTCGGGAAGTCCGGATCACCATCAACCTGGGTCACGTTCAAATCCTTGTAAGAAGAGATCAATACGTCATTACTCTCCGTGATTTCAAGAATCATCCCGTATCGGTCGATAATGTCCACGTCTGGTTGAAACGCGGTATTATCTGCCAGAACCCTCACTTTATTCCTACTAATCGGATGCATGGTCTTGATGCCCGGCAGTTGCACTGCTCCTCTGAATGCTCTCATCGTGTAATTGGTTTGCGGCTTCTGTTCTGCGTAGTCGTTTTTAATCAATACACGATAGAGCACGTCGCTCTTCTCTTTATTTATCTCGAACGAGGAGAAGTTATCAACTCGCAAGGGAATAAAATAGATTGAATCAGGGGAGAGCCCTTCGGGTCGAACCGCGATCTTCATTCGTCCGGCGCGCTCTCCTGCCGGGATCATTAATTTGTATTCATCGATATCATACATCGACTCGGGAAGCAATTTAGCATAGCTACTGTAGTCGACATCAAAATTCAAGTAATTGTATCTTTCCAACAACTCGTTGTCGGGAAGCAATTCCACTTTTATCTCTTTCTCGGAAGAAAGTGTTCCACCGCATGTTGCAGCCACGTACCCGTACGATTCCGGATCGTTTAAGTCATGTACCACTTCAAAAACATTGTAATCTCCTTCGCTGAGAAGAGCGAAAATAGTTTTATACTGCTCCCCCTCGAATACCTGGTTATCATCACATGCATAACAACCAAGAAGTGTTGTAATTGCTACAGTTGCCGATATTATTGTTGATCTATTCATAATTATAATTATTATTCGTAACTATTTTACCATCCGGGATTTTGATCCAAAGAGGGCAGACGACGAATTTCTGCTCGTGGTAAGGGTAGAAATACCATTTTCTTGTTCACGATCCGGCTTCCAACCCTTGCCGTGTTAGGAATAACTCTCTGGTAAAAACCATCTTTATTCGCGTCGACGTTCATCCCTGTAATACTTTCAGATTCGGTAGCTTCATAGATTCCCCACCTCCGTACGTCATAAAACCTTCTATTTTCGAATAAAAACTCGATCATCCTCTCTTTCTCGATCAGTGACTGGACTGTCGATGTACTTTGTAACTCTTGAGCGGTAAGCCCGGGTAAACCGGCCCGGTATCTCACTTGATTGAATGCGCGGGCGATCTCGTTTTCGTCCCTCGAAACAGTGAATATCTCCCCGTTCAAGTCCGCCGTATGGCTTGTTGTCAAGTTGTTAAGTGCTTCGGCATACGACAGCAAAATCTCCGCGTACCTGATAATCGGGAAAACCTTATCCATCACCCTCGCGTTGGTTCCCCTATAAGCATCCATCGGGTGAATATACTTTTTAATCACGTAGCCCGTCGGCGTGTGGTTAACTAAAGCGTTAGGGTTCGATTTCCCGTTCTCCGAGTCATAATAGTACGTTACGGTAAGATTATAGTCTCCAACAGAAGTAGCCGAAGTAGCCGGCCAGTATGCTTCACTAAACCCGATGCTGGCATAGAACCTCGCTTCGCGGTTAACATACATGTTATACACGCCCGAATTGAGCCTGTACCCCGAAAAAGACTGGATGGTAGAGGTAAATCCTTCTTCAGAATAGGGAAACTCGTCACTCGAATTATCAATTGTTTTCCCGTCTCTCATGTAAAAAGCATCAACCATCTTCTGCGTCACGCCCATCCCGTTCCATCCACCGGCAATGATCGGGAATGAAGCCTGAGTATAGGACTTTAATCCACCGGATTTGAGTGCCCAAACGTATTCGGGATTTATAGCAGGAACAGATTCGCCATTAAACATTTCCGAGTAAGACCTGTAGTGATCAATCCCACCGGCACCATTAGGAAACGTTTCAAGATACGATGGATCGGAAGTGTTAGTTGGCAGCGCGGGAGTATTATCATCCGCTGCAACCGTGTAGAGCCCGTAGAGAGGTGCCCCCGATTGGTGCAAATCCATCACCCTTTTGGCGGAAGCTGCAGCCAATGCCCAACGCTCCTCGTCGTACGTTTGTGAAACGTAATGCTGACCATCGGTTGCCCTTGTCCAATTCCCGAAGTAGGTACGAGCGGCCGCTCCCCCGTTGTAAAGTGGACTGGCATGCTGAAGGCGAAGACGCGCGATCAGGCCGTAAGCAGCTCCTTTCGTTGGCCTTCCGAAGTTGAGTAACGGAACAGTCAAAGGCAGGTAGGCCGCCGCCTTCTCTAACTCCTCGCAAATATACTCTACCGCTTCATCATACGTGCTCCGGGGGCGGTCATAATATTCAATCTGCTCGTTTGTCTCGACGATCTCATCACTAAGAATAATAGGAGGGCCAAACTCCATCAGCAACTTGTGATAAGCGTAAGCCCGGAAAAAATAGGTGTAACCTAAAATGTTAATCCGTTCCGAGGTTGTCATTTCCGGCACCTCATCAATCCTGGATAGAATGGTATTGGTTTTACGAATAATCCTGTACAGGTTCCTGTAATTGTTCATGAATGGCCCGAGATTGTCAGGTGTAAGGTATCCTAACACGAAGCGCATCCCGGAATAGCTCGAAGAACCATCGATATTAAACATCGTGAATGCCTCATCAGTTGCTAATGGCCCCAACGCGTCCTGAGAGCCGGTGCTGAAAATCTGCCCCTCGTCGGCAAACATGGCTGCAGTACCCCACATATAGGCTTCTACATACCTCGTTTGCGTGAATATAGAGTCTATCTTGAACTCGTCATCAAAATAACTATCAATATTCAGGAAATCTTTACACGATAGAAGTAAGACAGAAAAAAATAGTATTGATAGTATTATTAATAATTTTAATCTTTTCATTATAAACAGATGTTAGATATTTATATAAAGCTGGAAAGTGTATACCGATGGGATCGGGTATGTACGGCCGTTGGATCGCGCCTGTTCCGGATCGAACAGCTTCACTTTATCCCAAGTGTAAAGATTTGAACCTACCAGCTGTAAATCGACGGATTGAATACCGATTTTTCTTAGTGAATTAGTCCTCAAGTTATAATTAAGGGTTACCTCTTGCAATCTGAGATAGCGCGCGTCACCTTTCCAGAAGTCAGACAACTGGGAATTATTACTATTGTAACCATATTGCAATCTTGGGAAGCGGGCGTTCGGGTTCTCGGCAAGCGAAGGATCGATACCTACTTGCACGGCATAATCTCTCGGGATCCACCTGTTAGATGGGTCTTTCAGGATCGTCAACACGTTTCCGGTTGCCCCGCCATGAAAGGGAACATACCCCATTCCATTGTCTGATTGCCCTACGTGGTAATAATCTGTTTTGCCGGTACCTTTAAACATCACTCCAATGGTAAAGTCCTTATATTTAAACTCTCCCCCAAACCCGTACATTAAACGAGGAAAGGAACTGTGAGAAAGGGGTACTTTATCTTCATCATTAATAATGCCATCCGCGTTCACATCTTTATATTTGATATCTCCGGGAGCCACTTCCCCAAATTGCTGTTTCGGGCTATACATGATATCGTCCTCATCCTTGAAGAGCCCAAGGCTTTGGAATCCTCTAATCACGTTGTAGGGATATCCCGTGTGTTCGAGGTAAGGATACTCCAGATAGAGCTGTTCCCAGTTTTGAATCAAGTTGGTCGAATAGGTGTAATTGCCTCGAACCACGAAGCTGGCGTTTCGATTGAGGGTATGGTTGAAGCTAATATTGCCATCGGAGCCCATGCTCTTCATCTTTCCCACGTTCCCGTAGGGCATCGATATCACGCCCACGTAATCCGGAACCTGAACTCTTTGCTGGAAGATGCCATCTCGCTGGTCATTAAAGAAATCCACCACGAAGTCTATCTTATCATTAAGCACGCGTCCTTCAAAACCAAGGTCAGCTTTCAGCGCTTTCTCCCATTTCAGGTTATCCGCGCCTATGATCGTCTCGGTAATTGTCTCCGCGGGATTTCCTCCCCAGATTGAACTGGCACCGAAGTTCACCATGGTCAAGTAAGGGAATCTACGGCTTGTAATCCGGTCGTTCCCAACCGTGCCGTAAGAGGCGCGTATCTTGAAAAAATTAAGCCACGGGAGGTTTTCTTTTACAAATTCGTACTGTGATGGGCTCCAACCTAAAGCAAGTGAAGGGAAGAATCCGTATTGTCTTCCCGGCTGGAAGTTTTCAGACCCTGTATACCCGAAGTTCACATCGGTCATATACGTGTCTTTATAACTATAGGTTAGCCTGCTCGAAACTCCCTGATAACGTAAAGGTATTGCTGCCAAGCTGCTTACGGCATCAACAGTCGATTTCTCGTCGCTCAAGTAATAATAGACTAACCCCGTAAATCTATGATCATCACCGAAAAGCTTCTCGTAGTTAAGCGTGGTTTCGAAGTGATACTTCCGGTACTGGTTCAGCGACTTACTGTACGTGGCGGAAACAGCCTGCACATTCTCCTTCATGACCAGGCTGCCATCCGTGTTTCTTCCTAACGCTTGGTAAAGTGCCGGCTGAATATATCTCCTCTCTCCAAAATTACTATAGATGTCATAGGCCCCTTGTACCTTGAGTTTAAGCCCGTCTAATAGCTCTTTCAAATCTTGTGTGATTGCCATGGTCACTTTCCCTTGGTAATTCTGGTTAGCCGATTGACCGGTGTGGTTGATCAGCACGTATGGCGATGAAAGGTCGTTAGCACCGGCTGCCGGGAGCAACCCGTTCGAGTACTTCGAGGGAAAAAGAAGTGGATTGAGTTGAGATTGCGCGTTCCAGATATAATCCGTGTTTGCCATCCCGGGCTCTTTCCTTGCTGCCATGTAGCCATCCGTACCAAAGTAAACACTCGTAGTCTTCGTTAAATTAAGGTCGATGTTTAACCTGTAATTGTAAGTGTTGTAACCAACATTTGAACTGTATATACTGTTTTTATCCTGTTTGTAAGCGGCGGTTTCATCGCTCAAGCCAAGACTTAAGAAGTACCTGGCTACCTCACCACCCCCTCTTGCACTTAGGTAATACGTTTGTTTAAAAGAGTAGTTATTCAAGATTTCCTCTTGCCAGTTCACATCCGGGTAAAGATCATTATCTAATCCATATTTAATGATATCGAGTTCCACGTCGTTATATGCCGGTGCCGATCCCCTTACTGATAAAGCTTCATTCACCAACATCGCGTAATCATACGCTCCCAAATAATCAGGAACACGCCTTAAAGCAGAAAGGGAAAAGTTAGTTCTTGCCGTGATCGCGAGTTTCCCGGTTTCCCCTCTTTTCGTGGTAACGAGGACAACTCCATTAGCGCCCCGCACTCCGTAAACAGCAGTTGCCGATGCATCCTTAAGAACCGAAAAGCTCTGGATATCGGCAGGGTCAATTGAATTAATATCTCCCTCGAGGCCGTCAATCAACACTAACGCTCCACTACTGGCTCCAAAAGTACCGATACCTCGAATCCAAAACTCCGAGATATTCTTTCCCGGCTCTCCACTTACTTGCATGGAGATCACACCCGGAACTTTTCCTCCGAGTAGGTTTGCCACCGAGGCAACGGGTGTCTGCAGCTCGCTCACGTCAACGGAAGTGACGGCTGCCAACGAGCTGATACGCCGCTGACTTCCCATACCTACTACAACAACCTCATCCAGCTCTTCCGAATCGACCTTTAACTCGATGATAACAGGCGACTCTTCTTTCAGAACCACGTACTCCGCTGTAGCGTAACCAACAAATGAGACCATCACTACATCACCGATCCTCACGTTAATCGAGAACTGACCGTCAATATCGGTAATTGTTCCTATGCCCACCTGGTCTTTCAAGTAAACAGTCGCGCCAGGCAGCGTACTTCCCATCTCATCGTGTACTGTCCCATTTAATGTGAATGCGGCTCTTTGCTGTGCGTTCACGAAAAGGAATAGATGAAGCAAAAACAATAAAAATATATTTCTTTTCATACGATTAATTTATCTTTTACACTATTGTGTATGGAACTCGCGTTAATCATGTACTTGTGTTATAATGATTACTATGCTCGTTTCATTCTGATTATATTGTATGTTTTGTTACTTGATTTTATTCAATGGCCAACTTGCGCACCCTGTTGTTACCCCAGTCCGCAACATAGACCGTACCTTCTTTATCAACTCCAACACCACGGGGTTCTCTAAAAAGAGCCTCTTCGGGACCTCCGTCTTTCCATCCTGCTGTGCCGGGCATGCCCACGATCGTCTCCACCGTATTTTGGGGGGATATCCTGCGGATGCAGTGGTTCCCGGCATCGGCTATATAGAGGTACCCCTCCGGGTCAAAATATATCTGCCAGGGGGCATTAAACAATGCCACGTCGAGATCACCGTCGCGATGCCCGCTTCCCGCGGCATTGAGACGTCGGAAAGTACTTTCCGGGTCCCTGATATCCATTGAATAGACTCCTCCCGCAACTCCTCCCGATCTACCGGCGATAAAGAGCAGGTGGGGATGGAGAGGATGGAACGTGGCACCATTGGATGTGCCGTTTGGTGTCATGTAGATAATCTCTGCCTCATAAGTAACAGGGTGTATTCTAATGATTTGTCCTTCATAAAACCGGGTGTATACATACCCGTCCAGCTCACACGATGCCATCGAGTGTTTCCAAGCATTGGTAGGAGGTGGGTATCCATTCGTATTCACTATCGTGAAGTTCCTGAACCTCGGTGCCCACGCTTCCTTCGGATCACACGTCACGAACGCGGGGATCGAGGTTTCCGAGGGAAACGTGACTACCCCGGTATGCCTGTCAATCGCCGGGGAGTTTGGAATCATCACCGAACTATTCGGATTCATAGAAAGTGGAACAACGATATTCTCGTCTTCATTGATCCTCGCGATACCGTAAGTGGGGCTGTCCCTGATTGAAACGAAAATATTATTTTCATTGTCTACACCCAGGAACATGGGTTTCATCTCGCTTTCAGAAAGAGTACCCGACACGAAGTCGGCTGACCCATTCCCCGCGACCGTGC
>JBAYRG010000089.1:0-10252 GCA_041676805.1 Proteiniphilum sp. | reverse complement strand
ATGGCAAGCATATCCATAAACTCTTCATCTTCGAGCCACCCTTTCTTGTTAACCACTTCATTGCGGATAAGGGGAATCATGGCGTAACCGCCGCCAAAAGTGAAGGCGCCGATCTTGAAGAAGATAAGGAAGAGTTCCCAATATTTTTTCATTGATATAAAGTGAAAAGCAGATTGCAATTAGATAAGATCTTTTGCAATCTGCTTTTTATTAAAAAGCCGCACCGGTGGAATAAGACGAAACTCCTTATGACAGGATTTGAGTGTCAAGATATCTTTGTAATCCGCTGTCCCGGTAAAACCGGAATCCCGAAGGCTGCGGCCCGCCATTGATACCATAAACGAGTCTCGGTTCATAAAATGTAATTGATGAGTTTCCCAATCGACCAATGCGGCAATGACTCATTCAATTTTTTATATATCCAAAGGTAAGGGCTAAAAATGGAACTTCCAAATTATTTGTGTTATTTTTTTGCCCTTTTTTACCTGTTTATCCGCTATGGCGCTTATTTTCACACGATTGTTTTATTTAGAACTATCAACCGGAGACAACTCGCATTTAATCATGAACTCGGGTGAAAACAATTTTGACTTGGTCGATTACTTCGTAATTCACCTTCGTTTCAATGGCGTTATGATTCTGCTAAAAATCTGCGGATCTCTTCGTCGGAAACCTCATGATTAGACAGATCTCCTGCCAGGTATTGGTCGTAGGCAGTCATATCTACCAGGCCGTGTCCGGAGAGATTGAACAGGATTACTTTTTTCTTTCCCTCTTCCTTGGCTTGCAACGCTTCCCGGACGGCAATAGCAATAGCGTGCGTGGATTCGGGCGCGGGGATGATACCTTCGGTACGGGCAAAGAGCACGCCTGCTTCGAATGTCTCCAACTGTTTGACGCTGACTGCCTCGATCAGCTTCTCTTTGAGTAGTTGGCTGACGATGCTGCCGGCACCATGGTAGCGCAGCCCTCCGGCATGGATATTGGCCGGTGCGAATTTATGTCCTAACGTATACATCGGGATTAGCGGTGTGTAACCGGTCTCGTCGCCAAAATCGTAACGGAACTCCCCACGTGTCAATTTGGGACAGGAAGCCGGTTCGGCGGCGATAAACCGTGTATTGGTCTTTCCTGCTATGTTGTGACGCAGGAACGGGAAGCTGATGCCGGAGAAGTTGGAGCCTCCACCGAAACAGCCGATCACCATATCGGGATACTCTTCCGCCATCGCCATCTGTTTTTCGGCTTCCAAACCAATAATAGTCTGGTGTAACGATACGTGGTTGAGTACACTGCCCAGGGTATATTTACAATTTGGGGTTTGCATCGCCAGTTCAATCGCTTCGGAAATGGCCGTTCCCAGACTACCCTGATAATTGGGATGCTCGGTAATGATTTTCCGTCCCGCTTTGGTTGACATACTGGGAGAAGGGATCACCTGTGCCCCCCAGGTCTGCATCAACGAGCGGCGGTAGGGTTTCTGTTCGTAGCTAATCTTTACCATATAGACCGCCAGTTCCAGGTTGAATGCCTGGGCGGCAAACGCCAAGGCGGTTCCCCATTGCCCTGCTCCGGTTTCGGTGGTAATATTGGTAATCCCTTGTATCTTATTATAGTAAGCCTGTGGAAGCGCCGTGTTCAATTTGTGCGAACCGACCGGGCTTACACTCTCGTTCTTGAAGTAGATATGTGCCGGCGTGTCGAGAGCCTTCTCCAGTCCTGTAGCACGTACCAGTGGGCTAGGACGGTATATCTTGTATTTCTCCCGTACCTCCTCAGGGATATCGATCCAGACGTCGGTTTGGTTCATCTCTTGGCGCGACAATTCTTCTGCAAACAGGGGGTAAAGATCTTCCGCTTTCAACGGTTCTTTCGTTTGCGGATTGATCATCGGCTGGGGTTTGTTTTTCATTTCAGCCGTCACGTTGTACCACTGTGTGGGGATCTCTGCTTCCGAAAGGATGAATTTTTTTCTTGTTTCCATTATAATTCTATTTTGTTTAGGTTTGACTTTTTTTTGTATCTGGCGAGTCGGACAGGTCCGGAGCCTACTTTCTTATGCTGCCCGACAAAATTGGATTGGCTAAGATAGACATTTTATTCGATTCTTGTGAGATGATTGGTCTGAATATTTTCCTCGACGATCGCATCGATCACCGCGACCGCCACCATATGGATGATATCGCGTACCGGTGTATCCACATCCAGGATATGTACAGGCCTATTCAAACCCATCTGGATGGGACCGATAATATCATTTGTTCCTGTTTCTCTCAATAGCTTATAGGCTGAGTTGGCCGAGCTGAGATTCGGGAACACCAATGTATTTACCTCTTTATCGCGTAAACGGGTGAATGGATATTTCTTGTCCCTCAAATCTTTGTTGAGCGCATAGTTGACCTGCATCTCGCCGTCCACCACCAGATCCGGATACCTTTCATGGAGTGTATCCACCACCTTGTGCACGCTGGCGGGGCTTCCCTCTTTGTCCGCACCGAGATTGGAGTAGGAGATCATGGCGATCACCGGATCATGTGCGAAAAACTTTACCGTAGCATTGGCCAGCCGGGCGATATCGATCAGTGCTTCGGTGTCGGGGTGGCGGTTGAACAGCGTATCGGCCAGGAAAAGCACACCTCTTTTGGTGTTGACGATATGCATGGCACCGATATGGTTCAGCCCTTCACGAATACCGATCACCTCTTTGGCAATGGAGATGGTGTCGGCATATTTACTGAATACCCCTGTGATCATGGCATCGGCATCGCCTGTCTCCACCATCATCATGCCGAAATAGTTGCGCTCAAACATCTTCTCTGCTGCCTCGTCAAGGGTCATCCCCTCTCTTTTGCGCTTCTTTGCGAGGATTTCGGCATAACGCAGACGGCGTTCCTCCTCACGGTCGTGCCGCAGGTTGACGATCTCAATCCCGTCGAGGCTGATTTGATTTTCTTTCGCCACGTTGGCGATCTTCTCTTCATTTCCTAATAAGACTGGTTTGCAGATGCCTTCGGCGTGCGCCGTTTCGGCTGCCTTGAGCATATTGAGGTGGTTGGTCTCCGAGAAGACCACCCGTTTGGGGTTCTGGCGCGCCATCTCAAACAGGCGGCGGATCATCTTGTTGTCCAATCCCATCAGGTCGCGCAGCTTGTGGTCGTACTCTTCCCAGTCGGTGATCGGCTTACGGGCGACACCCGAGGCCATTGCTGCCTTTGCTACTGCCGGGGCAACGGTAGTCAGCAATCTCGGATCCAGTGGTTTAGGAATGATATAATCCCTGCCGAAACTCAGCTTCTTGATGCTATAGGCGGCATTCACCACGTCGGGTACCGCTTTTTTTGTCAGTTCTGCCAGTGCGTGGACGGTCGCCACTTTCATCTCTTCGTTGATACAGGTCGCTTGTACGTCGAGTGCGCCGCGGAAGATATAGGGAAATCCCAATACATTATTGATCTGGTTGGGATAATCGGATCGTCCTGTGGCAAAGATAATATCTTCTCTCGATGCCATGGCCAGGTCATAGGCGATTTCCGGGTTGGGGTTTGCCAGCGCAAATACGATTGGATCGGCATTCATCGACTGCAGCATTTCGGGAGTAAGTACATCTGCAACCGAAAGTCCCAGGAACATGTCGGCATCTCTTACCGCTTCTTCCAGTGTGGAAATATTACGGGTGGTGGCAAACGGTTTCTTACGGTCGTTCAGGTCAGTCCGCGAAGTGTTGATCACCCCTTTCGAATCGAGCATCACGATATTCTCCGGTTTCGCGCCTAAAGCGATATAGAGCAGCGTGCATGAGTTGGCCGCTGCTCCTGCACCGTTCACCACGATGCGTACCTCTTCAATTTTTTTTCCGTTCAACTCCAGTGCATTTAATAGCCCACAAGCAGAGATAATGGCCGTGCCATGCTGGTCGTCATGCATGATAGGGATAGTCAACTCGTTTTTCAGCCGTTCCTCGATCTCAAAACATTCCGGTGCCTTGATATCTTCCAGGTTGATACCTCCGAAGGTAGGCGAGATGGCTTTCACCACTTCGATAAATTTTTCAGGGTTTTTCTCGTTCACTTCGATATCGAACACATCGATTCCCGCGAATATTTTAAAGAGGAGCCCTTTCCCTTCCATCACCGGTTTACCGGCCATGGCGCCGATATCACCCAAGCCCAGTACCGAGGTACCGTTGGAGATTACCGCTACTAAATTCCCTTTCGATGTGTAATCGTAAGCCTTCTGCGGGTCTTTCTCGATTTCGAGACAGGGTTCTGCCACACCGGGCGAGTAGGCGAGTGAGAGATCACGTTGCGTACTATGAGGTTTTGTAGGAACGACTTCTATTTTTCCGGGACGCCCTTGCGCATGATAGGCAAGTGCGTCGTCACGTAGTTTATTATTTGCCATTTTGATTGTTATTGTGGGGTAAAAATGAAAGATCATACAAAATTACAAAATAATCGTGACAGATTATAATCTTTTATTCCTATTTTAGTATCCATAAGGTATAATCAACCTATCGGATTACAAGGCGTTGAAAGCCGCGCTGAATCTTTGAATATAACAGAATCTTAATGTAAAGTATGTTAAGACTTGAAAAACTGATTTGAGCTTTTGAGTTTTCTGTTTTACCTTTGCACTGCTTTTTTAAAATAAAATGGAATTAAAGGAACGAATTATAGAAAAAGCGGGCGATCTGTTCCGACAATACGGCATCAAGAATGTGTCGATGGATGAGATAGCATCTTCAATGGGAATCTCCAAGCGTACACTGTACGAGAATTTCAAGGGCAAGGAGGATATCCTGCTATCTGCGTTGCATGGCTTTGGTGATAAGAGAAAAGAGGTGCTCACCTCTATTGTCGCTGAGTGCAATAATGTAGTGGAGGTCTTCATCAAGTTGATTGAGGAACAGGAGAATGTACCCGACTGTAGCGTGAAATTCTTCGAGGATATCCAGAAATATTATCCTCGGGCTGCCTGTCAGATCAAAAGAGACATTGAAATCAGTAATGTCTATCTTCGCAACTTTTTGCGACAGGGCATTGAAGAGGGATATATCCGTGAGGATTTGAACGTGAACGTAGCGGCCTTTCTGGTGGAAGAAAGCACCTACACTTATATCCGCGCCTCCTATCTGGAGAAGCCTCCTTTTTCGTTCGATGAACTCTTCTACACGATGATGATCAATTTTGTACGGGGAATCATGACAGCCAAAGGAATTGATATCATAGACGCCTACTTGGAACAACAAAAAAGAAAAAAATAAACAGATAATGAATGTACGAAGTATAATACTATTATTAGCGCTGCTACCGGGTTTTGCTGGGTTATCGACGGTAACAGCACAACAAACCGGGAGTTTGCAGATTGATTTGCACAAAGCTTTGGAGATTGCCTTGAGCGAAAACCCTACAATAAAGGTTGCCGATATGGAGATCACCAAGAAACAACATGCGAAGAAAGCGGCCTATGGAGCACTGATGCCCCAGATGGACCTGATTGGTCAATACCAACGTGCCATCAAACGGCAGACGGTCTATTTCGACGAAGGCTTTAGCATGATGGGAGGAGATATTGATCCCACTCAATTGGATCCGGAGGAGCAGAAGATACTTGGAGTACTTGGTAAGCTGATGGGTGGCGGTGGAGAGACCAGTAACAGTAATGAAGGAATCCAGATGGGACGTTTCAATGTCTGGTCCGGCGGATTGAACGTGAGCCTGCCGTTGGTAGTACCTTCACTTTGGAAAAATATACAGATGAGTGAGGTGGATATAGAGCTTTCTATGGAACAGGCAAGATCATCGCGTATTGATCTGGCAAACCAGGTGAAGAAATCATTCTACAGCCTGTTGCTGGCACAGGATAGCCATGATGTTTTCAGAAAGACTTATGAGACCGACTCCATCAACCTGGAGGATATCCGTAACCGCTACCACCAAGGAGTGGTGGCCGAATACGATGTGATCACCGCGGATGTGCGGCTGAAAAGCCTTATCCCCAATATCCTCCAGTCGGAGAATATGATGAAGATCGCTGAACTGCAACTCAAGATGTTGATGGGAATCGATAGCGACATACCATTAAAAGTGGTAGGATCGTTGGATGATTATGAGCAGAGCATGTTCAATGTCATTATCCCGGCAGATACATCGCTGGTCAATAATAGTGATCTCAAACAGTTTAATTTGCAGAGTGAAATGGCACAAAAAGCATTTGAGATGCAGAAGCTGCAGTATGCTCCTTCACTGGTGACCACCTTCAACTGGACTTACATGAGCCAGAACAATGATTTTAAATTCAACACTTATCGTTGGGATCCCTATTCCATGCTGGGAGTGACTCTTCAGATCCCCATTTTTAGCGGTGGACAGCGTTATCATGGCGTGAAACAGTCGCAAATACAACTCTGGCAACTCGATGAACAACGCAAGGAGGTGGAAAGGGGACTTAAACTGGCGATCAGGAACAACTACGACCTTATCCACAAGAATATAGAACAGGTGGTGGCTACACAATCCTCCGTGGGAATGGCCCGTAAAGGACATCAGATCACCCTGAAGCGTTATGAGACGGGGATGGGCACCATTGTGGATGTGAATGCAGCTGCGTTGGCTGTGCTGAGTGCTGAATTACAATATAGAAATGCTATTTACGATTATCTCTCCGCGAAAGCCGATCTGGAGAAAGTGTTGGGATATGACATTGAACCGGTGGGAATCAATTGAAAATTGACAATGGACAAGTGAGTTGAATGGTTCAACAATTCAACAATTCAAACAATAAGAAATAATAGATTTAATAAATATATGAGACGATACAGTTTATTGAAAATAACTCCTATACTGGCAGCAGCATTACTTGCTTCGTGTGGAGGAGGAGATCGCTCCGGAAGTGCTGAGGGCGAAGCTACGCAGAAGACAAAAGTACGTGTGGAGAAGGTGCAGTTAGTGTCGGTAGATCAGATATCTACCTTTACCGCTACGGTTGAAGCTGATCAGGTGAATAATATTGCCCCCGCCATGGGAGGTAGGATCAGGGAGATCAGAGTGGATGTAGGCACACAAGTACGTCGTGGGCAGGCGCTCGTAACGATGGACAAGGTAAACCTTTCGCAACAGCAGACACAGGTCGCCACGATGAAACGCGATTATGAGCGGTATAAAGAACTGTATGAAGTGGGAGGAATTTCCAAACAGCAGCTCGACCAGGCAAAGGCTCAACTCGATGTGGCGGAATATGCCTTGAATAGTCTGGATGAGAATACTACCCTCACCAGCCCTGTGAATGGTGTGGTGACAGCCCGCAATTACGATCCGGGCGATGTGGCCGGCCAGTTTCCCATCCTCACCATCGAGAGTATCAATCCCGTAAAAGTGAAGGTGAACGTTTCGGAATCCTATTACAATCAAGTGGTAAGAGGGATGTCCGTTGAAGTGATGGTTGATGCACTGGGCGGTGAAATATTCAATGGAACTGTGACATTGATTCATCCTACACTCGATCCTGTGTCTCATACCTTTACGGCAGAGATCACAGTGCCCAACAACGACCAACGGTTACGTCCCGGCATGTTCTCCCGTGTAAGGATGAATTTTGGCACCAATGAACGTCCATTACTTTCCGACAGGGCAGTCTTGAAACAAGTGGGCTCCAACGACCGCTATGTTTTCGTGGAAAACGGTGGAAAAGCAATCTATACCTTGGTGCAATTGGGAGTTCGTATCGATGATAAATATGAGATTGTTTCCGGATTGAATGATGGCGATAGGGTAATCGTACAAGGGAATACCAACCTGATTGATGGTGCTGAAGTGGAAGTGGTTGATTAGAATTTCATGATTTCTCAATTTCATGATTTGAATTGCAAATCGACGTCGTCAAATCCGGAATTTTGAAATCCAAAATATAAATTAGTATGAAGATATACGAAACCGCGGTAAAAAATCCCGTGGGAACATCATTGATATTTATCGGTATTGTACTGATAGGATTCATGTTTTACAGGCAGTTGCCTATCGACCTCTATCCCAATATCGATATCAATTATGTCTCGGTCATGACCTCCTATTCGGGAGCGGGTGCCGAAGACGTGGAGACCAACGTGACCCGTCCCCTCGAGGATGTGTTGAACTCCGCCGAGAAATTGAAACAGATCACATCGCGCTCGATGGACGGGATGTCGATGATCATGCTGGAGTTCGAGTTTGGTACCGATATGAATGCCGTGATGAACGATGTCCGGGACAAGGTGTCGATGATATCGGGCTTTTTGCCGGATGGCACCGAAGATCCCATGATCCTGAAGTTCAGTTCTGACATGATACCGGTAGTGGTGCTGTCGGCTACCGCCGAAGAGAGTTCGGGTGCACTCTACAAGATACTCGACGAACAGGTGGCCAATCCGCTCAACCGTATCTCGGGAGTGGGTACCGTCTCCGTTAGTGGGGCGCCCCAGCGTGAGATACAGGTGAATGTGGTACCCGAAAAACTGGAAGCATACAATATCTCTTTGGAACAGATTGCCCAGGTGATCGCCACAGAAAATGTGAATGTCCCTGCCGGTAACTTCGATATAGGGTCGCAGACCTATATGTTGCGTCTGGAGGGAGAGTTCAAGAACAGCCGCGACCTGAACAATATTATTGTCGGTAACAATCAGGGGCGTGCCATCTACCTGCGTGATGTGGCATCGGTGAAAGATACATTGGAATCGCGTGTGCAGGAAAGTTATACCAACGGACGCCGGAGTGCTTCTATCGTGGTGCAGAAACAGTCGGGAGCCAATACGGCAGCCATTGCGGATGCGGTGAAAGCGCAGTTGCCGGCTTTGGAAAAGAACCTGCCGCCCGACATCAAGATTGTGCCGGTGATGGACTCCTCGGAATACATCAAGGTCTCTATCAATAGTTTGATGGAGACGATCATTTTGGCATTGATCATCGTGGGTATCATCGTACTTCTGTTCCTGGGACGATGGCGTGCGACCATTATTATTATGGTGGCCATTCCTATCTCACTCATTGGTTCGTTCATTTATCTCTATCTTACCGGCAACAGTATCAATATCATCTCACTTTCGGCGCTCTCCATCACCATTGGGATGGTAGTGGACGACGCCATCGTGGTGTTGGAGAATATCACTACTCATATCGAGCGTGGAAGCCGTGTGAAACAGGCGGCCGTGTATGGTACCGAAGAGGTGTCGCTTTCCGTAATCGCCTCTACTTTGACCATTATCGCGGTGTTCCTTCCGATGACCATGGTCGGTGGTTTTGCCGGTGTGATGTTCAAGCAGCTGGGATGGATGGTGACCATCATTATCTCTCTCTCGCTGGTGATTGCCTTGACGTTGACCCCTATGATGAGTGCCGCGATGATGCGGTCGAATAAAGATGCAAAAGTATCAGGTTTCGACAGATGGTACAATAAAAGGATATTACCGATACTTAATAAGATTGATCACTCTTATTCCCGGCTGGTGAATTGGGTGGCACGCAGAAGGGCACTTGCATTATTGGGAATACTGGTTATTTTTATCATCAGTGTGGTTATTAGCGCTATTACGTTGAAGACGGAATTTATGCCGGCATCAGATAACAATAATATATCTATCACTGTGGAAATGCCTACTGGAACACGCATGGAAGTTGCCCGGGAGACGGGTCACAGGATAGCACAGGATATGCAGGCGAAATATCCGGAGATCGAGATTATCTCTTTCAGTGTGGGGGCCGCCTCAGAGGATAATACCTGGGCGGCGATGCAGGAGAACGCTTCCAATATCATAACCTATACGATCCGTATGACGGAGGCCAAAAACAGGAAAAAAAATATCTATGATATATCGGACGAAATGCGCCAGGATCTTGGCAGTATGCCGGAGTTACACCGTTTCCGGGTGATGCCCGGAGGTGGTGGTGGAGGTGGAATGACCGGAGGAAGTAATGTTGCATTGGATATCTATGGCTATGATTTGGCCGCGACCGATCAACTTGCCGCCGAAATGAAAACCAAACTCGAAGGAGTGAAAGGATTGCGTGATATCACCATTTCGAGAAAGGATTATCGCATGGAGTACCAGATCCAATTCGACCGTGAGAAATTGGCGCTGAACGGTTTGAATATGGGTACGGCTGCCGGTGCTATTCGTAACAGGATCAACGGTCTTGTCATGTCCCGTTTCCGTGAAGAAGGTGAAGAGTATGATATCCGTGTGCGCTACGAAGAGCAATATCGCCAATCTATCGAAGAT
>JBAYRG010000088.1:0-10256 GCA_041676805.1 Proteiniphilum sp. | reverse complement strand
TGCTTGTTTCATATAAATTTATTTTTTATTCGTTTTTATCAATGCTTTTGAAGCGCATTAAGCATATTTGTAACATAAGACTTAAAAAAAGTCCTTACGTTTAATGTAAAACAGAAAAAGAGGGAAAAAGTTTAACTTTTTTTCCTCGCTATATACATACCTGTCCGAGAGCAGTACATCTTGCCTTATAATCCCAGTTAAGATAATACCTTTCTCCGTTTGTTGGCCGCTACCCAAAAGACCTCCCAAAAGGTCACCCAAACCACCCGCTACTGATAGATCCATTTGCGTGAGTAATTAAAAATAATTTTTCAAAGACAGGGCTGTTTAAACAATTTCAGTCCTATTTGGTTTTGACAATTAAGGAGATGAAGGATAAAACCACACATTGGAATCGTAACAATTTACAATTACTTTTCAATATTGGATTGCCTGCTATGAAAAAAGCGTTATTTTTGTCTGGTTAATATAGAAGGTTTGAAGAAGTCCAAAAAGCCAGGAAGTTGAAAATTCACTTTTAATTTTTCACGCCGTAAATTTTTAATTTGCAAAGCCTCGCTTCCTGGCTCTAACAGTCTCGCTTCTTTATTCTTTATTCTTTATTCTTTGCTCTTTACTCTAAAAATATGAAACAATATCTCGACCTATTACAGCGGGTACTCAATGAAGGTGCTAAAAAAGAAGATCGCACCGGAACCGGTACCATCAGTATCTTTGGGCATCAAAGCCGTTACAGGATGAGCGACGGATTTCCGGTACTCACCACCAAGAAGCTGCATTTGAAATCGATCATTCACGAACTACTTTGGTTCCTCAACGGGGATACCAATGTGAAATATCTGAATGAGAATGGTGTACGTATCTGGAACGAATGGGCAGACGAGGATGGGAACTTGGGGCATATTTACGGATACCAATGGCGCTCATGGCCCGATTATAACGGAGGACACATCGACCAGATAGCAGATGTAGTCAATAGCATCAAAAATAATCCCGACTCACGTCGTATCATCGTCAGTTCGTGGAATGTAGCCGACCTTCCCAATATGAACCTTCCACCCTGCCACGCCTTCTTCCAATTTTATGTGGCAGATAGAAAACTAAGCCTGCAACTATATCAGCGGAGTGCTGATATCTTCCTGGGAGTACCGTTCAATATTGCTTCTTATGCATTGCTACTAAAAATGATGGCACAAGTGACCGGATTGGAGGAAGGAGATTTCATCCATACTCTGGGTGATGCACATATCTACCTCAATCACATAGAGCAGGTAAATCTTCAATTGTCGCGTGATCCACGCTCATTGCCTCAGATGAAGATCAACCCCGGTATAAAAGATATTTTCAGTTTCCGGTTCGAAGATTTCGAACTGGTAGATTACAATCCGCATCCACATATTAAAGGTGATGTCAGTATATGATGATGAACAACGATATTCCACAAATAGCCATCATCGTCGCACTCGATGAACAAAACAGTATTGGGCGCGAGGGAGGACTGCTATGTCATTTGCCGAACGACCTGAAACATTTCAAAGAGCTCACTACCGGGCACACCATCATCATGGGAAGAAAGACCTATGAATCGTTACCCAAAGGGGCACTCCCCAACCGAACCAACATAGTAATCACTTCCGATATGCCGGAGCACTATCCCGGTTGCATTGTAACACGCTCTTTCGACGAAGCGCTGGCACATTGCAAAAATGAAGATATTGTTTTCGTTATAGGAGGAGGACAACTCTACCGTTCAACCCTCCATCTCGCGGAGACACTTTATCTCACCCGTATTCATCATCAATTTGAAGATGTTGATACTTTCTTTCCAGAAATAGATGATATCGAATGGCAATTGACTCAACAGGAAACATATCTGGCAGACGAAAAACATCCCTATAGTTATTCGTTTTTGACCTACTATAAAAAAGAGATAGTATAAAATGGAGGTGAATAGTTGGCAAGAATTTCTGCGGGGCGACGAAAATGCTTTTTCGGAACTATACCGCAGTTATTTTAATGAACTCTTTGCATACGGCTTAAAGATCGGTTTCAATGAAGAGGCCTGCAAGGATGCCATTCAGGATGTATTTTATAAAATATACGTTTCCCACAACCAATTAAGTCACATCAGAAATATTGAATCTTACTTGCTCCACTGCCTGAAAAATAGATTATTTGATATCCACAATCTGGAAACAAAAATTGATCATATCGATTATGACGATATCATTACGGAGAATGAAAGCAACGTGGTCGAAAAGATGATTGAAAAGGAAACAAAATTGCTGCTGAAGGATAAAATCAAACAATCATTAAAAATTTTATCACCAAAACAAAGAAGAATTATCTATTATCATTATCAACTCAATCTATCATTCGATGAGATCGCTGCATTACTGGATATGCGACCTGAAGCTGTAAAGAAATCAACCTATAGAGGACTACAGAAAATGAGAGAAAACCAACAATTGAAAAATCCTCTTTTTTCTTTTCTACTCATCTCATTCTAACCATATTTAGTTAATTTTTGTTAATATTGTCTCTTTTTTTGCTGCCTCCCGGTCTTTATCATATAACTGAATGATGGAATTGTTATGAACCAAAGAGATTTTTTGTGTGACGATCTTTTTATATATTGGAGAATACATCCGACTAAAGAATTGAATGCTTTCTGGGAGAGTTACCTCAGAGAGAATGAAGATTTTCGCATACCGTTCAACGAAGCTATTGAAACCTTTGAAATGATACGGAATGGGAAAGAGATTCTTCAAAATGATGATGCTTCGATTTTGCACGAATTGAAAGAAAAAATTGAGAAAGGAAAAAAAATAAAATTACGAAAATTATTGGTTTCTTCCGCAGCCGCCATATTGTTAATTATGTTGATCCCCACTTTTTTCATTTTATATAAAAATTCAGAAAGTGCAGAGCCCGACAAATCTTCCATAGGAAAAGTAATGAGTACTAATCATATACAGCTTTTCACAGGAAGTGATATATTGGAAATCGACAATAATTCCACTTTGGATTTGTCTGGAAAAAAACGTACTGTTTTGATTCAAAATCCATTTACTCAAAAAGAAATAGATTTGAAAGATCACCAGACTAAAAAACTGATCGTACCCTATGGAAAGAGATCAACTCTGATTTTAGCAGACGGATCGAAGGTACACCTGAATTCAGGTACAAAAATGGAATTTCCCTCTATATTTACCGGAAAGAAAAGAGAGATTCATGTAGAAGGAGAAATTTTCATTGAAGTCACAAAGCAAAATAATACTCCCTTTGTAATTTATACTCCTCATTCTCAAATCACTGTCTATGGAACCTCTTTCAATGTTTCATCCTATTCAGAAGATCCGAAAGAAGCCGTTGTTTTGGTAAATGGTCTGGTTGAGGTAAAAAGCAAAAATAGCGTCTTACAACTACAACCCAATGAAATGGCGGAGATCGGGAATGGCGTTATTCTGCATAAACAGGTAGATGTGTCGGATTATATCGGTTGGACAAGTGGTTATCTGCAATTAAACAGAGTACCGCTGAACGAAGTACTGAAAAAGATAGGAAGATACTATAACGTAGAATTCCAGTATGATCCGGCTATCGACTTGCATGATCAAACCTGTTCAGGTAAATTGTTCCTTTCGGAGAATTTAGATGATGTACTCGAAGCTTTTTCAAAAATGACTTACTTGCAATATAATAAACAGAGTGATGATATAATATTTATCCATTCATGATGGATAATCGCTACTTCGGCGAAACAATATAAGCAAAATCGAAATCTGTTTCGACTTCGATATAGCGAAAAACTAACGTTAATGAATAGTATAAATTTAAAAATTAATTATGCCTATGGAAAATGAAGAATAAGAAAATGGAAAAAGTCGAGTAATGCGGCAACATTACCCGACCAATGTGTGTAGATTTTGCTTAATCGTAAAATCTACGGAGTGAATCTAATTTATTGGTAAAAATTAAAATTCAAAACAAAGATATGCAAGAAAAGTACACATTAAAAGTATTTACCACGAAAAAGAATGATAAGTTTTTAAAGATTATGAAAATCTATTTTTTTATCACTTTCCTTTGCATTTTTTCTGTGACGGCGGAAAATATTTATTCTCAATCAAAAGCAATCAGTGCCGAATTGGAAAATGTAACGTTGAAAGAAGCATTTCGTGAATTAGAGAAAAATAGCGACTATCTGTTTCTCTTTATGGATGATACCGAAAGTGGTTTATCAAAGATTGTAAATGTTTCCTTTAACAACAAATCTATGGACGAAATACTGGATTTGTTGCTAAGGAATACGGATCTGGCCTACTCTATCGTCAATCGACAGATCACCATTTCAAAGAAACCGGGAAATGTTGAAAATAAGAAAGAGGATGAAAACAAAATCAATACCGGGGAAGTGCAGCAAACCCATAAGACGATTACCGGAACAGTAAGAGATGAGAACGGAGAATCTATTATCGGTGCCAATATCATTGAAGTGGGTACCTCCAACGGTACTATTACCGATGTAAACGGAAATTTCACCTTGCAAGTGGCAAACGATGCAACAATACAGGTCACCTATATCGGATATTTGAGCCAGACAATCACTATAGCAGGAAACACAAATTTCAACATCACACTAATAGAAGACTCTCAGGCATTAGAAGAGGTGGTGGTCGTGGGATATGGTATACAGAAAAAAGCCAATTTGACAGGAGCTGTATCTACCGTAGATGTAAGCAAGACACTGGAGGCACGCCCCTATTCGGATATTTCCAAAGCTTTACAAGGAGTGGTCCCCGGGCTATCCGTTATAAGCAGCAGTGGCAGGTTGGGAGCACAGCCCACAGTTACGATCAGGGGATTGGGAACATTGAGTAATGATGCGAAAAGTAATCCTCTGATAGTTGTGGATGGGGTACCGATGGATGACCTTTCCTTATTGAATACACAGGATATTCAAAGTGTTTCAGTGTTAAAAGATGCGGCCTCAACTTCTATTTACGGTACCAGAGCTGCTTTTGGAGTAATACTCATCACCACCAAATCAGCCCGGCAGGTCGACCGGGTATCAGTGAACTATAATGGAAATGTTGCATGGGATACACCTACAATACTACCCGACTATCCCGACGTGCCCAGTCAGTTGAAAGCATTAATCGCAGCAAACGGCCGGAGCGGTGCGGCAAATGAGTTGTTCGGTATGTATTTGGATCAAATGCTTCCATATGCCGAAAAATGGAGAGATGAGCATAACGGTAAAAAATCGGGTTATAGGGAAATGATTCCGGGTCACAGAGATGCCCTTACGGATAGTTCCAAGCCGCTTGGAGATTTCATTCTCGACAACAACGGAGTGGGTATGTATTTTGCCGATTGGGATGTTGTAGATATCATGTTCAGGAACTGGAAACCATCGCAAAGCCATAACCTGTCAGTACAGGGAACAAGTGGAAAAACATCTTACTACATGTCGACAGGATACAACCATGATGAAGGTATCATGACCTTCTTCCCCGAGAAGCTGGATAAATGGACCGCCATGATGAATGTAACCACCGATGTAAAGGACTGGTTGCAGGTGGGAGCGCGATTCAATTACAGCAATAAAGACTTTATCGGGCCTGCCACGCGTCGAACTACTTATCAGTATATGTGGCGCTGGGGGAGCTTCTTCGGTCCTTACGGAACATATCAAGGTACTGATTTCAGGAATGATATAGCATACCGGAAGCAAGCAGGAGATTGGACCGACAATAATGGTTTTGTCCGTATGGGTACGTTTGCAAAAGCTACCCTCGCAAAAGGGTTGACGTTAAATACCGATTACACCTACGATGTAAATAACTATACTTACAAGGGGGCCTATATTCCTGTACAGGTTTGGAATTCCTGGGGTGGGGCCATTGACAATATAGGAACGTTTGAAACCACCTCATACTTGATCCAGGAATCACGAAAGGATAAGTCATTCGCCTTTAATTTTTTTACTAATTATGAATTCTCTCTTGCCAATCAACATAATTTTAATTTTATGTTGGGAACCAATGCTGAAAGCGGTACACATTTCAGACATTCTTCAAGAAGAGATAACCTTTTGGATTACAACCTTCCGGAGTTCAATCTTGCAACCGGTTCCCAATATGTGACCGGACAACATAACCATTGGGCGACAGCAGGTTATTTCGGTCGTATTAATTACGATTATAAGGGTATCTGGTTGCTGGAGATGAATGGTCGTTACGACGGTTCATCACGCTTCCCTGCATCCGACAGATGGGCGTTCTTCCCTTCCGCTTCGGCAGGTTACAGGATCAGTGAAGAACCGTTTTTTGTTCCTCTGGGAGAATCTATCAATAATCTGAAACTTAGAACATCCTATGGTGAAATTGGCAATCAGGCAGTAGGAGACAATATGTTCCTGGCCACACTGGCAAAACGTAACGATTCCGATACTTATTGGCTGGCCGATGATGGTACCAAGGTAGTGGCATATGATTTACCCAAGTTAGTTTCGTCTACATTGATGTGGGAACGAATTCAGACGCTTGACGTGGGATTGGACTTAGGGCTGTTGAACAATGAACTGAACTTCACGTTCGACTGGTACCAACGGACCACAAAAGATATGTTGGCTCCCGGTCAGACCATGCCTCAGGTATTAGGTGCCGATGCTCCCTATGTGAATGCCGGCACACTCCGCACACGTGGTTGGGAACTGACAGTTGACTGGCGTCACCGTTTCAATCAAGTACTTGTATATGCCAATGCAAATATAGGAGATTTCGTTACCGATATTACCAAATGGGAAAATGAAGCGAAATTACTGAATCAAAATTACTCCGGAAAAAGATATGGTGATATCTGGGGGTTTGAGACTGAACGCTATTTCACAAAAGATGATTTCAATGCCGATGGAACTTATAAGACTGGAATTGCTTCTCAAAAGGAGCTAGAACAGGGAAGTTTCGCATTTGGCTCCGGCGATGTCAAGTTCAAGGATTTAAACGGGGATGGCGTGATTGATGGTGGCAAAGGTACTGCCGATGATCATGGCGACCTAAGAGTGATAGGTAATACTACCCCTCGTTATCAATATAGTTTCAGATTAGGTGCAGAATGGAAAGGTTTTGACATTGATCTCTTTTTCCAAGGAGTAGGGAAACGGGCAGTATGGACCCAGAGTGCATTTGTTATGCCGATGATGCGTGGTGCCGATGCTATTTATGCAAACCAGACAAGCTACTGGACAGAAGAAAATCCCAACCCCAATGCTGATTTTCCGCGTTTATTCCCCGGTAATGCCGGAAGAGGAACTATCTCAGTGTTAGAGTTAGGAAATCATAATTTCTATCCTCAGTCCAAATATCTTGTCAATATGGCCTATTTGCGGTTAAAGAATTTTACGGTCGGATATACTTTGCCTTCAGAGATTGCATCGAAGATCTACATGCAAAGAGCCAGGATCTATTTTAGTGGAAATAACCTGATGGAACTGATCAACAAAAGCAATGCTCCTGTCGATCCTGAAGTAAATGATAAAGAAGAAGGTGCGAGCCTGGGTAACGCCACATGGGGACGAATAGACCCGATGTACAGGACAGTATCATTTGGAGTTCAGCTTACATTCTAAATTGTTTTATTATTGAAAAAAGAAAGTAATATGAAGAATATAAATATAATATGCATATCTACTATCGCTTTAGTACTGGTGTCGTGTAGCGATTTTCTGGACAAAGGACCACTGGATACGTTCACTAACGATAATTTTTGGACCAATGAAAATAATGTGACCGGCTACGCCAATACCTTCTATCAAACATTCCTGGGGTATGGTAATGCCGGTGGAAGCGGACTCTTTTATTACAAGACACTGTCGGATGATCAGGCAGGTAATAGCTTTGCCAACTGGACGTTTCAGAACGTACCGGCAAACAGTACCATCTGGCGCGACGGATGGGTGGAAATACGTCGAGCGAATATTCTGCTTGAGAACATGGACAATATGGATATGAATGACGAGGCAAAAAACCATTGGAAAGGTGTGGGCCGCTTAATGCGCGCCTGGCATTATTATCAGCTTGTGCGTACATATGGGGATGTTCCTTGGGTCGATCAGTCTCTTGATATTACTGACGATGGATACCTCTATGGTACACGTGAAAACCGGGACGGTATCATGGACAAGGTCCTCGAAGATTTGGATTATGCCTGTCAGAATATGTATGATAATTCAACAAAGACCAAATTGAACCGGAATGTAGCCTATGCGATGAAAGCGGAGATATGCCTGTTTGAAGGAACATTTCGTAAGTACAGAAAAGCAGAAGACGGCCAGTCGGCTCCCGATATGGCAGGTGCCAACAGGTTCCTGAACGAAACCAAAACCGCAGCAGCTTACCTGATGGGAAAAGGCTTCTCTCTGAACAGTTCATACCAAGGGAATTACAACTCAACCAATTTGTCCGGTAATCCCGAAATGATTTTTTATAAAGTATACAAACAAAGTGTGCTACATCACTCTCTTATCGCTTATATCAGTTCATCGACACAGATCAGTGGAATGTCAAAAAACGCTTTTGAATCTTATCTGTTTACCGATGGCAAACCATTGGCATTGACATCACTCGACACAAATGATAAAGCAGAATTCCTGGTCGGAACTAAAACAGTCGCGGGAGAAGTGGTGCCCGATACGGTATTGTCCATTAGGAAAATGTTGGAAATACGCGATAAACGGCTCAGTGAGACGATCGATACGGCGCTCTGTTATGTGGGAAGAGGATTCACCCGTTTTGGAACCGGTATTTCCATGACTTCATCTACCGGTTATGGAGTATCCAAATACGACAATAAGAATCTGGAGAATATATACAGGAACCAAACTTCGGCTAATTTCACACATGCTCCTATTTTCTGGCTGTCGGTCGTTTACCTGCAATACGCCGAAGCGTGTGCGGAGTTAGGCGATATTACCCAGGATGATCTCAATAAATCGATCAATCAACTGAAGAGTAGAGCAGGGCTACCTCCTTTAACGGTAAATGTGGGCTTCTCTGATCCTGCCAATAATATGGGAGTAAGTGATCTAATCTGGGAAATCCGCCGTGAACGCCGTACCGAACTGATGTTTGACAACTGGACACGCTACTGGGATCTGATCAGATGGCATCAACTTGATAAACTGGATTCGTCGGTATATCCCGATATCCTGCTGGGTGCCAATATTGTGAATGATCCGTATAACCGTGTTATAGATAAGGTGGGAACCTATATTGACGGTAGCAAAGAAATGACACGTCTGTTCGATAAGAAACACTATTGGTATCCCATACCATCAGACCAGATTTCATTGAATCCTGAATTATCACAAAATCCAGTATGGAATTAATGTTTTGATTATTGTCCTATTCTTTAAGGGGTTGTCTAAAATGTCGTTCATTCGCCTTTGAGCATCGAATATAAATGCAAAAGTCAGAAAGGTGTCTGAATAAAATAGAGTCAAAAACACTTTTTGGACAACCCCTTTTCTAATGGAAACTTAAAATAGCTTGTCAAAAGGCTTATGAAACGAATAAATCTAATATTCTTATTTCTTTGGATAGTGATGACAAGTCATGCTCAGCCATCCTGGGTGGGTGTCAATCAGGTCGGTTACCTCAAAGACGATATGAAAGTGGCCGTCTGGATCAGCAAGGGAAACAATTTATCACAATATCCTGACGTGCGAAGAAAAGATCAGAAAAAAAAATCGTATCTTGTAGGCAAAATAAGAGTCGCCGATTATGTTCAGAAAGACCGACACTCCCTTTACGAGTTGATTGACAACCACACGGACGAGGTGATCCCGGCCGTCTGGACAAAAGGATACCCCATCCCTAACCCCGAGGTCAAAAGCAAATACCGCTACTTCACCCCGGAGAGATCAAATTCTAATTATCTACTTTTTAAAGTAGACTTAAAAGATAAAATAATCATATGAGAAGATCCGTTTTTATTGTATGCATTCTCGCACTATCTTATTCTGCTTTTTCTCAAAATCCTGCCGGTGATTCTTTGAGACAAAAGTGGAGTAGTTCCCTCACCAATATTTATAAAGAAGTTATGCTGCGCCCCGGAAGGGTTACAGTAGACAGCATCGCGCTGAACGAACGGAAACAGAGCGTAGAGCTATATACCAACCTGTCGCTTTCATACCTTCCGATGCGGGAAAATACTGTGCTACATATCTACGATAGCGTGCGTTACCATTT
>JBAYRG010000087.1:0-10261 GCA_041676805.1 Proteiniphilum sp. | reverse complement strand
GTGCTAATGTGCAAATAATGTTTGAATGAGTAAATATTTAAATAATATGGAAACAGGGAACGTTATCGTAGATATGTCTTTTAATTTTGCTCTGGACATCATTGCATTTACCGAAAAATTAAATGAGAACAAAAAATTTGTAATTGGACAACAGTTATTAAAAAGTGGTATATCCATTGGGGCAAATACAAGGGAAGCTCAAAATTGTGAAAGTAAAGCAGATTTCATACATAAATTTAAAATCGCAGCAAAGGAAGCAGAAGAAACAGAATACTGGTTGATGCTATGTAAGCATGCAGATGACTATCCGTTTGACGAGATATTATTTGAAAAATTAAAAGAGATTCAAAAGATCATTAATAAAATCATTTATACATCCAAACAGAGTAAAATTTAGGAATATGCTAAACAATTGGCACCATTCGTCCCGGCTTGTCGGGATTGGCACATTGGCACATTGGCATATTGGCACATTAATTAATTAGTCTCATTAAATATTATGACTCCATATCCACAACTAATCATCGACGCACTCAAAAATGTGCGCTATCCGGGGACGGGGCAGGACATTGTTTCTGCCGGCATGGTAGCCGACGACATCCGTATCGAAGGAATGAAAGTGAGCTTCTCGCTCATCACCGAAAAAGTAAATGACCCGTTTATCAAGTCGGTCGTAAAGATGGCGGAACAGGCTATCCTGATGTATGCCGACAAGGATATCGATATTAGAGGGAATATATCCATACAATCGAAACAGGCACCCCGTCCGGATCTTCCCCATTTGCTGCCGGGAGTAAAGAATATCATTGCAGTAGCATCGGGAAAAGGCGGTGTGGGAAAAAGCACTGTATGTACCAACCTTGCAGTGGCATTGGCTCAGAAAGGGTATAAGATAGGGTTGCTGGATGCCGATATCTTTGGCCCATCGGTTCCTAAAATGCTTGGGGTGGAAAATGCCGCGCCTGAGTTAGTGAAAAAAGAGGGCCGCGATCTTATCGTTCCTATCGAAAATTGGGGTATAAAAATGCTATCAATAGGATTTTTTGTGAAAAAGGAAGATGCGGTGGTATGGCGTGGAGCAATGGCTGGCAACGCGTTAAAACAACTGATTGGGGATGCTGATTGGGGAGAATTAGATTATTTCCTGGTCGATTTTCCTCCCGGGACAAGTGATATCCATCTGACACTGGTACAGACACTTTCCATTACCGGAGCGGTAATCGTAAGTACCCCCCAGGAGGTGGCGCTGGCGGATGCCCGTAAAGGGATCAGCATGTTCACCGGAGATAAGGTAAATGTCCCTATCCTGGGGCTTGTGGAGAATATGGCATGGTTCACACCGGCCGAACTACCCGAAAACAGATACTATCTTTTCGGAAAGGAAGGTTGTAAACGGTTGGCAAAGGAGCAGGGTTACGCTTTACTGGGACAAATACCAATCGTACAAAGTATTCGTGAAGGGGGTGATGACGGTCAGCCGGTTGCATTACATCCGGATAGTGTCACAGGTATGGCATTCTCCCAACTTGCCGATAACCTGGTGGCAGCTGTTGACAAACGGAATCGGGAACTACCCAAAACCCAGGTTGTGGAAGTAACCCGAAAGTAATGGAAAATGGAAAATTATTGCATTAGTATTATTGGCATTACCTATCCCGATTCATCAGGATTGGCACATTGGCACATTAGTCTCATTGGCACATTAATCACATTGGCACATTAGCACATTAGCACATTGGCACATTGGCACATTAGTCTCATTGGCACATTGGCACATTGGCACATTGGCACATTGGCACATTAGTCTCATTGGCACATTGGCACATTGGCACATTAATTATGAAACATCCTCTGCATCAATTCCGGTTTTGCCCGAAGTGTGGTTCAAAACACTTCCTCGAGTACAATGAAAAGTCGAAGAAGTGTTCCGACTGTGGGTTTAACTATTATTTCAACTCGTCAGCTGCTGTGGTGGCGGTTATTGAGAACAACAAGGGAGAGATACTGGTCGCCCGCAGGGCAAAAGACCCTGCCCAAGGGACACTGGATCTTCCCGGCGGTTTTATCGATTTGCATGAAACGGCAGAAGAGGCTGTGGCGCGTGAGATTGAGGAAGAAACGGGTTTGTCGGTAAATTCATCGCAATACCTCTTCTCCATTCCGAATATTTATCTATATTCGGGGTTTGAAGTGCATACTGTGGATATCTTCTTTAAGTGCAGAGTAGATGAGTTCAATTATTTAGCAGCTCAAGACGATGTCTCGGAATTGGTTTTTATTTCTTATGATAAGATTAATCCTTCTGACTTCGGATTAGTCTCTATTCGTAAAGGAGTCGAAAAATTAGTGAAACGAGCAGGATAATCACCGAAAGGCAGATAAAATGATTAAAACATATTCCACACACCGGGATATAAAGATAAAATAATCGTGTGTAAATAAACAATCCTAAAATATGAAGAAAATAATCTTACTGTTCGCACTGGCTTTTATTGCGCAAATTTCTATTGCGCAAAAGACGATGTATCACTCCCAGCCGGAACAATTATTCAACCGTGGAAAAGAGATGTTCGTTGGAGGAAATTGGGAAGGTGCGGAACAATTGCTGGGAAGGTTCGTTACCGAGAGCGACGATGCTTTTTTAAAAGAAGAAGCAGCCTATATGATGGCCTCATCTTCATTCTATCGTGGCAGCGATAACAGTGGAAATATTATGGAAGGGTTTCTCGACGCTCATCCCGAAACCATCCATCGGCATCAGGTCAATTTCCTGATCGGATCCTATTATTTCGACAAGAAAGAGTGGCAGGCCGCCGCAGAGCGATTCAATCAGGCCGACCTCGACTACCTCACTCTCTCCGATCAGGAAGATTACAGTTTTCGTTCGGCTTACACCCAATTACAATTAGGAAACAAAGAGGGGGCTACCCGTTTACTCGGACTACTGTCGCAAAACAGCAGCAAATACCGGGATGCGGCCAATTTTTATCTGGGCTATATTGACTATTCCAACGGAAACTACACGGAGGCGCTGCATCGATTTGAACGATTACAGAATCATCCTGAATACAGTCAGGAAGTAGCATTCTATACAGCTCAGGCCGCCTTCTTCAACGGTAAGATAGAGGAAGCGGTCAGGTTGTCGGAAGCTTTTGTGGGGAGATATCCCTCAAGTGAACATCTTACCGAAGCATACAGGGTGCTTGGTAATGGTTATTACAGACTGGGACAAGCTTCCAGGGCGGTACCCCATTACGAGAGGTATCTTTCCGGTGTAGACAAACCACTCAGGGGAGATGCTTACTTCATGGGATTATCCTATTTCGAAACCGGCAATTACAGTAGGGCGGTACAGATGTTCCAACAGGCGGTAGGAGAGTCGGATGAGCTCACTCAAAATGCCCAATTGCAGTTGGCCCAAACTTATCTGCGGTTGAATCAGAAACAATCGGCACAGATGGCTTTCGAGGCGGCGTCACGGAGCAATTTCGATCCCCAGGCACGTGAAACGGCCATGTTCAACTACGCCTTGCTGGCCCACGAAACCAATTTCTCCGTCTTCAGTGAATCCATTACCCTGTTTGAAAACTTCCTCCGGGAATTCCCTAACTCACCCTATAAAGATCAGGTAAACGATATCCTGGCTGAGACTTTCCTTACCACAAAAGATTATACTGCCGCCCTGAATGCGATCAACCGTATCAATAACCCCGGACGCCGCATACTGGAAGCCAAACAGATGGTTCTTTTCCAGTTGGGAGCCCAGGCATTTATCAATGGCAATATGAACGAGGCGATACAGCATTTCAACAACAGCATCAGTTTGGGAAACCAGGATGCCAAAACCCGCAACAATGCTTATTTCTGGAGGGGTGAGACCTATTACCGGATGGGCAACTACTCCGGTGCTGCCAACGACTTCCGGCAGTTCACCCAAAATGCGACCTCCGCCGACGAAAACTACTCCCTGGGATGGTATAACTTAGGATACGCACTCTTCAAACAACAACAATACAGTCAGGCGGTCAATGCTCTCCAGCAATATATTGCTGCAGAAAAAACAAGAACTCGCCCTGAATATGCTGATGCGCTCAATCGTATTGGCGACAGCTACTATTTTAACCGCAATTTCAATGAAGCAGAACGTTTCTACGCCCAGGCGGCCGACATCAACCCCTCTTCTGCCGACTATGCCGCATACCAACGGGCATTTGTGATGGGATTACAACGCAACTACCAAGGTAAAATCACTGCCCTGGACAATCTGATGCGCAGCTATCCCAATTCCCAGTATTTTGATGATGCCCTCTATGAAAAGAGCCGCGCACTCACCATGCTCAACAGGGAAGGAGAGGCTATTGCCGTGTTGCAACGTCTCGTGAATGATTTTCCGAAAAGCCCGCTTGCCAGCCAGGGAGGCGTTCAGTTAGGGCAGTTGTATTACAACACCGGTAATTACCAGCAAAGCATCACCGCCTATAAAAATGTGATCGCCAACTTTCCCGGTTCAGACGATGCGCGTAACGCCCTGATCTCCTTGGAGACGGTCTATCGTGATATGAACGACATCGACAACTATGTGAAATATGCCAATTCATTACCGGGGGGAATGCGTATCACACCGTCGAGACAAGACTCGCTCACCTATCTGGCAGCCGAAAGTGTCTATATGCGTGGTAATCGCACAGATGCCGAGTCGGCCATGACAAAATATATCCAATCTTATCCCAACGGTGCTTACAGCAGTGATGCCCATTACTATCTCGGAGTGATTGCTGATGAAAGGAAAAACCAGGATTTAGCGTTATCGCACTTCAGGAAAGTGATTGATGCCGGCAATCTGAAATTTCTTGACAACTCCCTTATCTATACGGCACAGACTGAATATGGAAACGGCAATTTCCGCCAGGCGCTGGCCGACTATTCCAGGCTGGCCAACTCAGCCAGAAACGCTACCAATCGACAATTGGGACAAATGGGGGTCGTTCGCGCACAATCGCAATTAGGGGGCTATCATGAAGCGGCACGTGCCGCCACCGACTTGCTCTCTAACAGTAGCCTTTCGCCCGAAACAGTGATCGAGGCAAGATACTTGCGGGGAAAGGCATATCAACAAATCAACGAGACAGATAACGCGATGGCCGATTTCCAATTCGTGGCCAACGATACCCGTAGCCTGTATGGGGCAGAAGCACAGTTCATTCTCGCGGAGACATATTACCGGTGGAAATCGTATGATCGCGCCGAAACGCAGGTCAAAGAGTTCATGCAAAAAGGCACACCCCACCAATACTGGATGGCCCGGGCGCTTATTGTACTGTCGGACACCTATCTCGCCAAAGGTGATGAGTTCCAGGCACAACAATATATAGAAAGCCTAAAATCCAACTACAAAGGAGGCGAAGCCGATATCCAACAGATGATCAATGAGAGACTTAAGTAGATTCAACGATTTCAAGATTTCAAGATTCAAAAATTATGAATTCCAAATCGACATAGTCAATTAACAATCAGCGTAAGCTCAATTGTGAAATTATGAAATTGTGAAATTAGTAAATTAACATACAAATGAAAAAGATATATATCGTTATAGCAGCACTGGCGTTATCCGCCGGTACTTTTGCCCAAACAGCAGACTCCCTATTGAGACGTCAGATGGAACTGGAACGTGACTTCAACCCCACCCTCCTCGATGCCGACAAGATCAACTCCTTGCCGGCATTGCGGGAACCGACCGTGCAGAAAGCCAATACCAACTATTCCTCATGGGCCGGGCGTACAACCCCCCCGTTGGAAATAGCCTTACCCCGGCCAGGCAATATCATGACCGGAATTCCTTTCAGCGCAAAAAAGGGATATCTTTTATTTAATGCCGGGAATTATGCCAATATGGACGGCGCGTTTGGTTACCGTCTGGTGGAAGACGAAAAAAATAATCTCTCATTCACATTTATACATAACTCCACAAACGGAGATATAAACTATATACAAGAGGTGGGATCAAAGAGCAATAGGGCCTACCTTATGGATAATAAGGGGAGTTTAGGATATCGTCACCGGGCCGATGCACTCACACTCAATATCGACCTGTCGTACCTCCACTCACTTTTCAACTACTACGGAAACAGATTCGAGAACTCACCTTTCTATGAAGATGAAAACCAACGCTTAGGAGTATTGGACGCAAAAGTAGGCATTGCGTCACACGGATCGGATCTGTTGAATTACAGGGGATATATCAATTTCCGCAACTTCTCCACAAAATTCGGTGAACAGCTCAACTCCGAAGGGATCAAGGGAAGTGACATAAACGCCATGGTAGGATTCGACAAGCCTTTTGGTGACACACAAAACAAAATAGGTATTGACGGAAAGATCCACACTACATTCTACGATGGAGATATCAATAACTATTACCTGCTGAATGCCTCTCCTTACATAACTTTTGGGGCTCAAAGCAGTTTTGCCAAATTAGGTGTCGATGTACTATTCCAAAATTCCACTGGCACACGAGCACGCGTTGCACCCAACGTGAAAGCACAATGGGCGGTAACCGAACATTCATCGCTCTATGCAAATGTCCACGGCGGATTCAGCAACAATACCTTCCTCGAAATGATACAGGAATCACGATACATTAGCCCTTACGCAAATGTTAACCCCTCCTACTCCATTATCGATTTAATTGCCGGAGCAAAAATCGGTGAGATCAGTGGTTTTCGTTTCGATATCTTCGGCGGATTCAAGAAGACCGATGATGAGCACTTCCTCATACTAAACGGGCAGAATGGAGAGCCTGAATATGTCGGTGGCCCTCCCACCGGACCATACCGAGAAGTGCTCAGGCCTGTTTATGGAGATTTATCACATGCACATATCGGCGGAATGATCCAGACTAATATCTGGGCTCCCCTTGATATTTCACTGCGTCTGAAAAAGAATTTCTACAACCTGGACCATATCACTGTCGACGGGGTGCGGGTAGATGAGGCAAAAGCCTATAACAAACCCGGTTTCGAAGTGGATCTCCGTGCTGCATTTACGCTAACGGATTTCCTGCGATTCACAGCCAATTATTACTTTGCCGGAGACCGCTGGTCTTATTACGAGGGAGCAAACACCCAAATGGACAATATCAACGATCTCAATGCAGGCGCACTCTACCAGATCAACGATGCCTTTTCAATCAATCTCAGGGTAAATAACCTACTTGCCCAGAAATATGATATCTGGTACGGTTATCCGGCACAGGGTCTCAATGCCTCAGGTGGATTTACTTTCCGATTCTGACGGCTATTATATGATTTTGAAAAACCTGTAAAACTATTTTTAATAGATCTCACTTCTTGTTTACAATGGTTTTATGTACTTTTGTGGAAAGAAAGCGAGATGCGTTTCGGACAAGTCTGAAAATCTATTTTCGTCTTGCCACTCAACTTTCATTACTTTTGTCGCAATCTTTCAGCGTCTGTAAATTATATGAGAGAATAAGATAAGATATGGGTAAAAAAACAAAGGGTCAGAAGAAGAATCGGAAAAAAAAAGACAGTTCACAAAAAAATGATATCGCCCGGATTATGTGGAGCCTCTTCGGTATCGCAGCAGGGGGTGCTATCCTTTTTTTCCTGCTTATTTCTATTGGAATGATAGGATATATCCCTAATATTGAAGAACTGGAAAATCCGATTGACAAATATGCCTCACAGGTAATATCTACTGATAATCAACCACTCTTCACCTATTCTCTGGGTAATGACAACCGTATATTTGTCGATTACTCCGATCTTTCCCCCCATCTCATCGAGGCGCTGATTGCTACAGAAGACATACGCTATTATTCCCATTCCGGTATCGATGTCATTGGCTTGGGGAGGGTAATATTCAAGACGCTCATACTCAGCCGAGAAGAAAGTGGCGGGGGAAGTACCATTACCCAACAGTTGGCAAAACAACTTTATTCTCCCAAAGCAAACAATAAAATACAACGTATTTTTCAAAAACCGGTCGAATGGGTGATTGCCTCCAAGCTGGAACGTTTTTATTCGAAAGATGAAATCATTAATCTCTACCTGAACAAGATCGATTTCAATTATAATGCGGTTGGAATTGAATCTGCTGCCCGCACCTACTTCAACAAAACGCCCAAGGAACTAACCATCGAAGAGTCAGCCATGCTGATAGGGATGTTAAAAAACCCCTCTCTCTACAATCCCGTACGCCGTCTGGAGACCACCAAAGAGCGCCGGAATGTGGTAATCAACCAGATGCGGAAGGCCAACCATCTTACTAAACAAGCGGCCGACTCATTGAAACAACTCCCCATCGAGCTCGATTTCAACCGTTCCAGCCATGTCGATATCATCGCACCTTATTACCGCCAGCATCTGGCAAAGATAATGATGGCTAAAAAGCCGGAGAGGAAAAATTATGCATCTTGGGAAGGACAACAATTCAGGGAAGATTCGGTTGCATGGATAGAAGATCCACTTTTCGGGTGGTGCAACAAAAATAAAAAATCCGACGGTTCTAATTACAATATTAACACCGACGGATTAAAAATATACTCCACCCTCGACTCCCGTATGCAGCGCTATGCCGAAGCAGCAGTCAAAGAGCATCTGGGTGGTTATCTCCAGAGCCAGTTTTTCCGTGAAAAGAGAGGAAAAGAGTATGCTCCTTACTCCCGCGAAGTACGCGATAAGGTAGACAACCTGATGATGGTCTCCGTGAGACAGAGCGAGCGTTATCGGATCCTTAAGAAAGCTGGCCATAGTGAAGAGGAAATCATCCGTAACTTCAAGGAAAAACCGGTGGAAATGAAAGTATTCTCCTGGGAAAACCGGGAAGTAGATACGCTGATGACCCCTTGGGACTCTATCCGTTACCACAAAAACTTCCTTCGTACCAGCTTCATGGCGATGGATCCGTTGACAGGACATGTGAAAGCCTATGTGGGAGGCCCCGATTTCAAGTTCTTCAAATATGACAGCGCCACGGGTAAACGTCAGATAGGGTCTACTATCAAGCCCTATCTTTACACGCTGGCAATGGAGGAAGGGATGAGCCCTTGCGACGGCATGATCCACGAACCTGTAACCCTGATCCCAGAAGTAGGAGAACCATGGACTCCACGTAATACACGCCCTGCCAGTGGTGAGTTTGTTTCCATCAAATGGGGGTTGCAAAACTCCGACAATTGGGTCACGGCTTGGTTGATGAAACAGTTCTCACCCTACACTTTTGCCCGGATGCTCCAATCGTTCGGATTAAAAACCCCTGCCGACCCGGTAGTCTCTCTGGCGTTAGGGCCAAATGATGCTTCCGTGTATGAGATGGTGGGGGCCTATTCCTCCTTTATAAATAAGGGTATCCGTGTGGAACCGATGTTGGTGACAAGGATTGAGGACTCTTACGGAAATGAAGTAGCTACCTTTGTCCCCCGGGTGAAAGAAATCTTCAGTGAATCAACCTCTTATGAGATGCTCGATATGCTGAAAGGGGTCATAGACGGTGGAACGGGTGGTCGTTTACGACGCCTCTATAACCTGAAAGGTGAAATGGGAGGGAAAACAGGCACAACAAACAACAACTCCGACGGTTGGTTCATGTCGTTTACCCCCAACCTTGTGGCAGGTTGCTGGGTAGGAGGAGACGAGCCCAGCATTCATTTCGACCAGATGGCTTACGGGCAGGGAGCCAGTATGGCATTACCCATTCACGGCCTCTTTTATCAAAAAGTGTACGCCGATAGCAAGTTGAATTATACTGATAATGGCGTCTTTGATATTCCAGCCGATTTTGATCCTTGTCATAATATGCAGCGATATTCACCCGATTTCTATCGAAATAATGATCCGGTAATCGAAAGTGAAGGTATCGACGATATATTCAATTGAGATTTTCCCTGCCCGTATCTGAAAATAATTCACAAAAAGGCAAGATCAGTTTTGAAGCCTGAAAACCACAGGTAACGTAAAACGCACCCTCACCGCTTCTCCCTTTTGGGTACCCGGTTTCCACTTGGGCATAGCTTCTATCACTCTGACAGCCTCTTTGTCAAGGGAGGGATCCTGACCGCGGACTACCTGCACATCGGTCAGGGATCCATCTTTCTCCACCACGAAATTCACAATCACACGCCCCTGAATTCCATTATCCTGTGCTACTATCGGATACCTGACATTGTCTGACAAGAACTTCATCATCGCAGAGTTACCTCCCGGAAATTCGGGTTGTTTCTCTACCACCACGAATACTTCAT
>JBAYRG010000086.1:0-10355 GCA_041676805.1 Proteiniphilum sp. | reverse complement strand
AGGTATTTTCTTCTTTTTTGGTCAGAATACCTATTACGACACTCTCCTTGTAGGGATTATCCCAAGTAAGTTTAATTCCTCCAAAAGCGGATATCACTGACAGGCTCTCATAAATATCGAAAATAGGGGAATCCAACGGTTCTATTTCAATCTCGACAGGCTCAGATTGATTTTGACTCCTATCAATCGTGCTTAAACGGACCGTTGTTTTCGCTGATTTCGCGAAACCTTTGATTGTCATCTCATTCACGAATGCAGAAGCCAATTTCTCCTTCTGCTCTCCGTTAGGAAGCTTATACTGTGCTTTCACATAAAGCAAATCTTTATCATCTGGCAAATCATATTTTATGGTAGCTCCTCCTTTCAGATTTGTGACAACCGGATTAGAGACCTTTTGGGGAGGTATATTATCTACCGGGTACTGTCCGATATATTCTTCCTTGCAAGAAGTAAGAAAAGCCACACATGCCAGGCATGATAAAAGCAATAACTTAATCAGGAGAGAGATCCGTTCCTTTCGAAAGGAAGAGTCATTAAAATATATATTATTCTTTATCATATTCTCTTTCATTTTCTTATATCGTTAAACAGATTGAAAAATTTATTTCCAATAGGGATTCTGCACCAAATTGGTATTGACTCTGAGATTGTATTGCCTTATTGGAAAAAGATAATCTTTTGTCGAAAATTCCGGGTTATAAAGTACCCTCACAGTATTGTGTTCTACAGGAGTCTCTCCTTCCGGATTCAATCCCCGTATCGGCTGGTTTAACCATATATGGGCCGTCTTCCATCTGCGGATATCCCAAAACCGTTTTCCCTCAAAAGCCAATTCTATCATCCGTTCATGTTGTATAATCTCCCTCATCCCTTCTTTAGTGGACGGTTTGGAAGGATATCTTGAATAGTTGTACCAACTCTCCACTATCCCTCTTAAACCGGCTCTCTCTCTCACAAGGTCGATATAATAATATACATCTTCTGCAGGGCTATCTAAAGATTCATTCAAAGCTTCAGCATATAATAAGTATAAGTCAGCTAACCGAATAATCGGAAATGTTGAACGCACAATGACATTAGAAGATGAAGAAGTACTTACACTTTCAAAATGGCTGGTTTTTCTCACCCAATATCCCGAGAGCGAATATCTTAAATTGGATGTTTTTCCTTGTGCCTCACCCTTTTTCGTATGAAACACCCAGGGTTGTTCATTGGCAGAACCATCCCCCACATCTTTATAGCGCCCGTTTCCAAACCAGATCGCACCATCAAACGCCAGATTGGCATAAAAACGTATCTCGCGTCCGATATTGATTTTCGCTGTTTCATAACCAGGCTGGATATAATATTTACAATCTGTCGGTGCAGATTCTGTCTGGAACCTGTTGGCATAGTCAAATTGAAGATCCTCTTCTATCGGCACTCCATTTTTTGTATAAAAGAGTTCTACCATTCTCAAGGTCGGGCACATATATGCATCTGTCGGTGCCCATTGTGCTTGTTCCATAAAGAAAAACGGAGTGGTAGCCCGCTGATAATCATACATGGATAATTTGGCTTCCGTCCAGATAATTTCCTTATTCCACTTATCGGTCACAACATGGCGGAGGGACATCAACCGTTTTGTAGAATCGGACACGTTCGTCTGTTTAGTGAATTCATATAAACCGTGTCCGGCCAATAAACAGGTATCTATCGCATTTTTACAAGCGATGGCTGCCTTTTCCCATTTCTCGCGGCTATATTCCTGTGGAAAAAGAGCTATTCCCCTTGAGTCTGTGAACGATTTATAATCGGGATTTCCATTGAAGAGAGGACTTGCCGCCATGACCAGGATTTCCGCTTTCAGTGACAAGGCAACAGGTTGGGTAATTCTCCCCAATTCAGCGCTGACATTCAGAATTTGTAACGGTAAATCAGGAATTGCCTCATCCAGTAAACTAATGATGTATTCTATCCCTTCATCAAAAGGATCCCTATAAACCCGCACTTCCTCGATACCTGCGGAAATGGGTATATTTTCCCTGACAATTGGGATAGGACCATACATCCGTATTAAATAATAGTGATAATAAGCTTTCAAAAACTTCACCTCCGCAATCCATCGGTTTGCTTCCTCTTGACTAAGGTCGTTACCTACCTTATGAATATTTTCCAGAAACACATTACAATCACGTATTGCCCTGTAGCAGGCCCTGCCACCATTAAGGCCATCCCAGAAGTTGAATATCGGCTCATTCGAGTTCAATTCTCCTTTTTTTAATTTTAATCCGGCATAATTTGTAGTAGTACCATTGTATCTCTGATCTTCAATCGCCCACCATTCATCACTGCCAAGTATGGCTGGATCACCGGAAGGTGCAGATAAATTCGGGAAATAGGTATAACAGGTAGCCAAATATTTCTCCGCACTGGTCCTATCCAAAAATGCATGATCAATTGTCGGCACGTTATCCGGAACTACATCTAAATAATCCTCACATGCAAAGTTGAATACAAATAGAGATATAGCTATAATGAGTTTTAACTTTTTCATCGTACAATTTTTTATTAAAATGAAATTTGAAGTCCAAAATTCAACACTTTCTGAACGGGATAACCCAACCCATTACCCGCCATTTCGGGATCCCAAAGCTTGAATTTGCTAAAAGTCAGCAAATTGGTTCCTGAACAATAAAAACGCAGATTTTTCAAACCAACACGTTCAGTAAATATTTTCGGTAAAGTATATCCAAACTCCAGCGATTTTAACCTTAAGAAAGAACCATCTCTCATAAACCATGTGCTAGTCTGTGTATTATTAGAGATATGTCTGTCAGCCAACCGTGGCCACAATGCATAAATATCGGGATTGTCATCAGAGAAATGATTGTTGGTATAAACTTGTAACAAAGCATTTTTTGAGGAAATTTTCGAGTCTCCATCTGTGTCAATAAAAGGAGCCGTCGCATAAGCATCTATCCAGAACGATTCTCTGGCTAATCCTTGAAAGAAACAAGACAAGTCAAAATTTTTAAATCCGGTAGAGATTCCAAATCCATAAATAATTTCAGGTTGGGTGGGATAACCTATGGATACCCTGTCCAGCGAATTGATTTGTCCGTCGTTATTAATATCCCTATATTTGATATCTCCTCCCATATATTCTCCAAAAGTCTGATTGGGAGAATTTGCCACTTCATAATCGTCCACAAATAATCGCTCGGCAATATATCCCCATGTTTGTGAGATCGGTTGTCCTATGTGAGAAAGCCAAGGAGTTGAAGAATTATCCACCTCTTCATACACTTTGTATTTTGCCGTGGCATAGGTAAAATTGGCGCGTCCGGTAATCCAAAAATCTTTACTGATAGAATATTGATAATCGGCAGAAAGATCAACTCCTCTTCCTTTGGCTTCACCTACGTTGGTACGTGGTGTTGTCTGTAATCCCATAGAAGTAGGGATATCCGCCCGGGACATCAGAATATTCGACCTATGCTCGGTATAATAATCAAGCTGTAGATCTAACTTTTTAAATAAACCGATTTCGATGCCGGTATTTAGTTTCCGGGATATCTCCCAAGTTATCTTGTCATTCGCATAGCGGGATGTGGCGACTCCATTTACTGTATAATCAAAATTTTCTCCCCAGGTAAAACTCCTTCCCGAATCATTCAAATTTACTTCAGACAAATAGAAAAAACGATCAGTAGCTTCCCCTATCGCATCGTTCCCCGAGAGGCCATACGTAGCTTTCAGCTTAAGATTATTGATAGTCTTACGGATATCCTCTTTCCAAAACTTTTCATTTGATACAATCCATGCGGCTCCCACAGAAGGAAAGAAACCGAATCTTTCCTTTCTTGCAAATCTTTCCGATCCGTTATATCCAAAATTGAATTCAGTGAAATAACGACTATCGTAAGAGTAGGTAAACCTGCCCGAAAGGCCTAAATTTCTAGAGGGAAGTGATAACGTCAAGGTGGAAGCATTGGGTTTAATCGAGTTTCTCATTGTTCCGACCAATAAACCGCTTACAGCATGTTCACTGAACACCCTGTCATAATTAATAGCACCTTCCAAATAGGTAGTAGAGGTAATCTCTTTTGGTCCCTCGTTATAACTGAGCCACTCTGTTCCCTCCTGCGGATTTAGTCGTGTCAACATATAGCTATCGGCATGTTTATCATAACTGGATACCGAGTACCAGAAAGGGTTATAAAAGCGATTGACATCAAAATAAGAATATCGGGTCGTATTAAAAAGTCCACGTAAATTCAATCCCTCAGTAATAAAGCCAAGATCTTGTTTTAATTCAAATTGTGCAAGTACCAACGATTTGGAATAGTCTTTATATCCTTTTACCATATCGGCATAAGGATTGATATATTGTCCTTGATCATGATTTCCGAAAAGAGTATGGGTGACATGCTGGTATTGCTCATCCGGCACAAAATAGGCAGGGAAAAGAACCGGATCTGACCTCATCACTTTCTTATATAAAGCCGTTCCCCCGTCAATCGGGCCGGAGTAATCATCAAAAGTCGCATGTAATCTGACAATCGCCTCTGTGGTGGGCGTAATATTAATATTAATGTTTGATCTCAGGAGGTATTTCTTTAAGTCGATATTATTATTAAAATTATTGTTCTTATCCACATTTAAAATGCCATTATCCTGATTGAAAGTGGCAGCGATATAGTATCGGGAAATATTACCACCCCCGCTTACGTTGAAATTGACCCGATGATTAATGGCCTGATCTTTAAAGAGCATGCCATACCAATCGTTTGCAGGGTAGACATAAGGATTAAGACCTGCTCTCGTATTATCTATTTTCTCATACGAATAAGGAACTGCTTGTAAAGGATTTCTTGAAGTAACAGCCTCGTTATTCAATTGCATATAAGTAACAGGATCGGCTAATTCAATCTCTTTTGTTGGTGACGAAAAAGATGTTTCGTAACGGAATGAAATCTGTGCTTTTCCTTCCCGCCCCTCTTTTGTGGTAACCATGATTACACCGTTACCTCCCCGCGCGCCATATAAAGCGGTAGCCGCGGCATCCTTCATGATAGAAAAACTGGCAATATCATCAGGCTGAAGACGCGCTAAATCTGAAGAAGACATCTCCACACCATCAATAAGGATAAGTGGCCCACGGGCATAAGAGAATGAAGTCACCCCCCTCACAAAAAAACTGGCATCATCTTCGCCTGGTTCTCCACTACGTTGATAAGAAATCAATCCTGAGATTCTTCCGGCCAACGCTGTAGTAAGATTACTGCTGGGTACTTTCAAGTCACCGGGTTTTACTGTAGAAATGGAAGATAATACACTCTCCTTTTTCTGTTTACCGAAAGCGACAATGGTCACCTCGTCGAGTTCGCTGGTAGCAGGTGTAAGCGCCACATCAATAACAGTTCTTCTACCTACTTCAATGGTTTGCGATTCCATTCCTATAAAAGAAAAAATCAATTTGTCGGAAGATAAACAACGAATCTCGAACGTTCCGTCTATATCCGTGGTAACTCCCCTGGTAGACTTATCTACAATAATACTCACCCCCGGCAGGGGATCTCCGGTTTCTGCCTCAATAACCGTTCCTCTCACTTGGATTTGTTGTGCAGCCATGCTTAAGGGTAAGAAGAGGACAATACATAATAAAAGATTCGATTTTCTTTTCATCTCATTTTTTCATTTGTTTAGATTGATAAAAAACATTTGTATTATTACTTTTTTATTTTCATGTTCCGACCGTTTGAGAGATTTACAACTGATACAATGTGCAGGTAGTGAATTTGTACGCTTCAAACGGTCGACGCCTTGTCGGCATTTATTAAAAAATGAAGCGGGTGTTTCCGGTCAATGCCGGCTGAGAGAAGAAAGGATTTACAGATATGAAACCCGGTACGGTTAACAGACAATTGTGCGGGCAAAAAATGTATATACAGGGATATAAAAAAGAGGCGCGGACGATTGTCGTTATTCCTTATAACAGGCTCCGCAAGGGCCTTCACACGAGAATAAGACAATGTCCACGCCCTTATTGCTAAGGGCGCTTCCATTCTTTGGTCTCGTGTTTGAATTTTGCGGATTCGTTATAAAGACCAAAAAAGCGCTATATTATATTCGTATCATAAATGTAATACAAAGATAATAATTCATTTTAAATTCTGTTATGTATTCATAGGCTCATTTTTTAAAGTATTTTAATCATTCAGCAAAGATATAGTTATATAGCGAGTATAAAGAATATAAAGGGTTTGTATTTATTAATTTTGGGTTTGTATTTATTAAATACAAAAAATTTGACTTATCTTTGATGAGAGCATATAAAGCCAATAAAACGCATTAATATGGAAACTGTTGAGCAAATATCAAAAAATAGGCATCATGGGCATGCCATTCGGCGTATCCGTCACACTTTAGGCATTAAACAGGAAGCTCTGGCTGCTGATATGGAAATCAGCCAGGCTCTTGTATCTTTTTATGAAAAGAAAAAAGTTATCGAGGATGACATGGTCGAAAAATTTGCCAAAGCATTGAATATAGCCCCTGAATTAATCAAAAACTTGGAAGAAGACCCGGTAACGGTGATTATCGAGAATAATAACATAGAGACTAATCACGGCCGTGGATATGTAGCTGTTGATAATAGTACAAACCATTACAACCCTATCGAGAAGATTGTAGAACTTTGTGAAAAGTTATTAGAAAAGGAGCAGGAAAAGATTACGCTATTAGAAAAATTGCTACAGGAAAAGAAATAAGATTCGAGAAATATGTTGTCACCATCGACGAATAGCAGAAATTAGAAGAAAGTGCAACTGCTCGGGGTTTTCAAACAGTTCGATTGGAAGAAAAGCGTCAAGTTGTCCTTAACCTGAGCTATTATAACTTGAATGCCAGTATATCTTGTTCTCGAATGATGAGCTTCACCACTCAGAAAATAAAAATCACCCTGACCAAAAGTTTAGGAGAACAAAACGGGAGAATGATATTTCGCCAGTTTGTAAAAATATAATATCTTTACCCATATTAATCAATTAACAGACAAGAAGTAATGGAAATGAAAAAAGGAAAACAACATAAAGAAAAAAACGCACATAATGTATCTGAGCCCCAAGCCCGTTACAATATTGATGTCAATGCCCTCAAATTGGAGGGTATTAATGCCTTGATGAGTATTAGTAATCCGACAGTATTGGAAAAAACGGTGAAATCATTGATAGAAACTGCCTCCTCTACCCGGAAATCAACAATAGTGATTGAAGAGGAAGAAACAATAGGCAAAGAGGAAATCCTGGCTAATATTCGCGAAGCATTATTGGAGATTAAAGAACGCCAACGCACCGGAAAAAAAGGTATTCACTTACAAGAATTAATCGATGAATTATAGCATTATCATCAACATCCCTTTTAAAAAAGAAATTAAACGGTTGAGTAAAAAATATCCTTCTTTAAAAGGAGATCTGCAGATATTACAAGAGGATCTACTTAACGATCCCAAATCTGGAGTTAATCTTGGTAAAGGTATCCGCAAAGTTCGTATGGCTATCGGGAGTAAAGGACGGGGAAAAAGTCATGGTGCAAGAGTGATAACCGTTACCATTTTCGTCGATGTAGAAGATGCTGAAATCAATTTGCTATATATCTATGATAAATCCGAACGAGACAATATCACTATCCATGAAATCAAAGCATTGATAGAAGAAGTTGGATTACAATAATTGAAGCAATTCATCCAAATATTTTTCATAAGTATCTCTCGGCATAAGCAATGAATTCCATGACGGGAAACCGTATAGAATTCTCAGGATGAGGATAATGCAAGTCAATGCCCCAGATAGTGGTTACCACTGCGTCGGGATATTCTATTTTTTTACCATATCCCATTCTGTCAGGGTATGATCACCCATCAACCGGTATGATTCTCTTTTACCAGTCACATGTTGCAGTTCGGATAAGCGATAATGAGAAAAACGCTCTTTTTTAAAAGTCTTCAAAAAAGCCCAATTGCTGTAAATCGCACATAAATTCAGGTCACGGATCTCTTCCGTAGCGGTAGTCGGCTCCGGCCAGTATTCCAACGGTGGTATCCCCTGTACAATCGGCAAAGAGATCTCCCTCGATTACATATTTCTCCAACGTTTCAAGATGAAGAGCATAAACCGCTTTAATCTTTTCACTCTTCACATCTACCCCATTTACATGCAAATTAGTAAAGAGAGTGATATTGGGTTCGTTTAACACAATATCTTGTCTTGCTCCGTCCCGGTATAAACAGGCAGCACCTCCCACACCGGCTTCATAATTGTCAATTTCCCTGACAATCCTTCCCAATGATTTATATTTACTCTTAAAGGAGAAGAAATGGTATACAGAAACTCTTCATAGAAAATATTTTTTGATTGACAAGTCAAACGTTTTCGTTAAGCAAGAACAAAACGAGTTTACTCATTTTTCCGAGCGCAGAATTGAAAATCGAGAAGTGAAGGTGACTCAATATGTCTAACTTTAGTGAACTATTCATTTGAGAACTTATCCATTTATAATTTAAATGTTATGCACTAATTTTACAGATAATCATTTCCAGAGGACTATATTTCCTTCGGTTGAAAAGGTATGACAAAGATATATGATATCTAAGGCGTATGAAGAATATAAAGAGGTTGGATTCATTAATTTTGATTTTGTATTTATTAAATGCAAAAAATTTGGCTATCTTTGACATCATATAAAGCCAATAAATCGCATTAATATGGAAACTATTGAGCAAATATCAAAAAACAGGCATCATGGGCATGCCATCCGGCGTATCCGTCATACTTTAGGCATTAAACAGGAAGCTCTGGCTGCTGATATGGAAATCAGCCAGGCTCTTGTATCTTTTTATGAAAAGAAAAAAGTTATCGAAGATGACATGGTCGAAAAATTTGCCAAAGCATTGAATATAGCACCTGAATTAATCAAAAATTTGGAAGAAGACCCGGTAACGGTAATTATCGAAAACAATACTTTTGAGAAAGGAAGTGCCGGAGGAATTATTGAAATTGAGAACAACATCATCAACAACAATCCCGATCCTGTTGACCGGCTAATCGAATTGTCTAAAGAGAAAACCACCCTCTATGAGCGGATGCTTGAACTGGAGAAAGAGAAAAATACTCTTCTGGAGAAGTTATTAAAGAATAAGGAATAAAATTTCAGAGCTCCCTTTTCAACCACTTGGAAAGGAGATGAAAAAAGGAAAACAAACTTGATAATCGAGTAGGAGGAAAATAAAGTAGTTCCTCCTACTCTATTTTTCGACCTCTCAGTCGAGTAGACAAAAGGGATTTCACCTTAAACCTCTCACAGAACCGTGTGAGAAACTCTCATTTCACACGGCTCTTCATATTCAACCTCAATAACAATTTACATTCTTGGGATATATTCCAAGCTTCCAATGATAAAATATCGGTTCTCTTTTAGCAATACCGCCAAGCCATTTAAGAGCCAAATAAATAGGTTTTCTTTTAAAACAGATGCTGGTACTTTCCATCGCGACTCTGCCACAGCCATGGGATACCAGGGTATCGCGCAGGACCGTCAGTTCGGGGGTAAGTGTCTCACTCTAATTGACACTAAACCAACCCAAAATGTTTTAGCGCTTTGAAAACGCCATCGTTATCAACTGAATCGGTCACATAATCTGCGGCCTGTTGAACCTCTTCCTTGGCATTTCCCATTGCCACGCCGATACCGGCATGGCGAAGCATTTCGATGTCGTTTCCCCCATCACCAAAAGCCATTGTTTCCTCTAATGAGAATCCATAATAATCACAGAATTGATCTATTCCGACACTTTTGTCCACCCCCTTGGCGATGATATCAGCAAAAGTGGGATACCAGCGCGTAACAGAACAGTGGGATAACCGGCTCATTATTTCCTCCTCCTGATAATCTTTGAAAAATGCCGTCAATTGAAATAATTCTTTATCCCGATAATAATCAAGATCCTCTATCCGATGTAGGTCCTGTTTCAAAAGATTCATCAGGAATTTCATCTCTTCGTCAATATAATTCAATGATAATTTATGCTCCTTCACAAACAGGCATGGGAACTCCCTCTCCTGTTGTAGATAATCAATAAAGCTATTCACATCTGCCTGGTCGATACTTTTTTTGAAAATCACCTTGTCCCTACCCTGCAGGCAATAACAACCATTCAACGTAATATATCCGTCGAACTCCATATTGTCGAGATTATTAATCACTGAAATGTGCCTGCCTGTGGCGATAAATACTTTCACTCCTTTATTTCTGATCGTCTCGATCGCTTTCCGGGTGGAGTCGGATATCCGATGTGTATTGAAACTGACTAACGT